>JBDRGH010000169.1:0-6860 GCA_043818015.1 Pseudomonadota bacterium | reverse complement strand
AACCCTTCCCATACCAGTGTCAATCTTTACGTGAACTTTAACCTTTTTCTTTGTCCTCTTGCCCTCGGTGGACACCTTTTGGGCAGTATCTAGATCAAAAATGACCGGGGTAAGGTCGTACCGAACGGTGTCCTTTATCTGTCCTTTGAAGATACCGTTTAGGATGATAATCGGTATTTCTATCCCTGCCTTTCTCAAGGCTATACCTTCTTCACATATGGCCACACCGAGTAACTCGACCCCTAATCTCTCAAGTTGTTTCGATATAAATGCGGCACCATGTCCATATCCGTCGGCTTTGACCACCGCCAATATCTTGGTTTCGTTTTCCACTTTTTTTCGTAGTTGTCTATAGTTGAAGCTTATGGCGTCGAGATCGATTTCAGCAATTGTAGGCCGATAAAGCGTCACCTATCCCCCTTCATATCTATTTCTTCAATCTTTATTCCCCCATGTATACAAGCGGGGGAACGACGACTGTCTGACAGATGTAAGACGGCTAACGCATAATGTCAATCCCGAGGGATACGATTAGTTCTCGAGAGACTTGGGTCGATTCCAGATCTGTCGGGGTGGTTCGAATCGATGATAAGACGTTGCAACTTCGGTCGTTATAGGCGATTCGAACGCATTATTTGTAGCGTAGAAAATATCCGATTAAACAGCTTGTGTCAAGGGGTTTTTGGGAGACTGAGGTTTTTGGGAGACGGAAAGAAGGGCTATTCCACCTGGAGAGGTTGAATTGTCGGCAAGGGCTTAAATCCTCACTTCGTTTGCTGTAAAAATCTGATCGACCGCAAGATTCTCGAATCTCAACGTACTATATTTCGCTAACCCCCGTGCAGGTTCATCATCAAACGGCTCCATCCCCCTGTAATAGGTCTTCTTTTGGACCTGGTCATCTACGACTTTATGATCCTCGATCACGATATTCCCGCCCTTTATCAAATACGCACAGTCCCTGAAACGAGCTTCTAGCTCGCCTGCCGTTGTATCTTCATCAATATCGTAGATCGATATGTCCGCTTCTGCCCCCGGACCCAAATGTCCTTTATTGATTAGGCCGAGGAGGTCCGCAGGGTTCTGTCTGGTAATTCTTGCAATATCTAGGAGGGAATATTCAAAATCAGGGGGTTCTTTATCGAACAGGTTCGCCCTGTTCTCGGCCTTCATCAGCCAGGAAAATATCTTAGGGTATGCCGCGAACGAGGCATTGGTGGGACTATCTGTGGAAAAAGATATACTACCTACAGGCTGGCTTAAAGCGAGCTTGAAAGCCAAAAACGGAATTTCGCGATTAGGGACTTTTCCACGAGAGAATACAATGGGTTCAGAAAACCCCATGTCAATACTTCCACAAATTTCACCATAGGCCTGCTTAGGGCTCGATATCCGTAAGTTTTGTTCAAAATCGAATAACCCTAGATCAACCGATGCGCCGGCATTCAGGAAGGTCACGAGCTTTTGATAGGCTTCATCGTTGCTTATGGCCGATCCCACAGAGGAAAAGTGAAAGGCTGCAGGGTATCCAATTTCCTCACCAAGGAGTTCTGAGGAGGTGTGCATGATTACCCTTGGGGTGCTTCCCTTACTTATGCCTGAAAAGAAGCTGAGCACTTTTTTGGTGCTTACGTTTCTTAGGACATATGTCCTTTGCGTGTATCTTACAAAGGGCTCATATATTTTAACTCCAATCGCTTTAGTCCTACCCATCATGATGGGAATCATCTTCTCAAATTCTTCGAGATACTTAGTAGATTTAATCTTTTCCTGCACGTCCCTGAGGTTCAGGACTAAAAAAGATGAAGTGTCCAATATCGGAATTGAGGATAGCTCATGGTGAACGTAATTGGCAGTGAGCTGCGTCATGAAGGGTTCGTTTACGTGAGTGTACCCCATCTTGGCGTATATATAGCCAATTTCCCTGGGGGAATAAAAGCGGCCTGTCGCTCTTATCAGGTTCAAACCATACGTAGCTACATGGCTCTGGATATCAATGCCCCCTGCCATGACGGTCTTCGAACGAGCATCAATCGTCTTGTCAGCCGTTGAAAATGCGTCTACAATTATACCATCCTCTACAAAGATGTTCCTCTCTTCTCCGTTAAGGTTATTCCTTGGATCGTAAAGCTTTCCGCCTTCTATCTTTATCTTCATAGGGCTTCCTCGTAGATGTGGGGAGCGACTTCCTTGCGAGATCTAATTGAGCCGTTGGTATATCTCTTCCAGTATACTCTCATCGGATGGGTATTCACTGTTGAGGACCTTTGTTAGTTTGATGGGAAGGCCGTCCATTCTGTAAGCAATCCCTTCCGCCTCTACGCCCGTAACGGCAGACGGGAAAACGACCTGGCACTTGTTGGTCGTTCGTGTCCAGAACGGGTCGATCAGAACCAAAGGTATCTCTCTGAGCAAATCGGATTTCTCTGCGGGCAAAGACCAAAAGGGATCCTCCCCGACTATCAACACGGCGTCTATCTCATGGAGGTTATCGAGGAACGTCGCCATCCCACCGCTAGTTACCCGCTCGCTCGAAAAATCAGCAGGCAGTGCAGTTCCCAACTCCCTCAGAAGGAGCTGTGCCGCCCCACTTGCGTTATAATCATGATAGAGTGGAAGGATCACGAACCTGGTTCTGGTGTTTAAGTCTTTTATGAGTGCCATTAGCTGGTTGATGTTTCTCGTAGCATTAGCGCCGCGTGATAACCCTAGACCAAAAAAGACTGCACCATAGGATGCCTTGGTCATAGCCTTGACCATATTTTCTATGGCAGCAATATCTCCTTTGTAGCCTTCAACAGCTTCCCCTCTCAGTAATCGTCTCATCACGTCTATTACCGAGAAATCTGTGCTCGGTTCCACTTGAAGAAACTCGCGAGACATCTTGCTCATCTCATTTTGAGCAATATCTACGGTAAGAACCAACCGGTCCAGGCTTCCCCTTTCTCTACATCTTCCCTTAGGATACACTGAATAACGGGCCAAGTGTCTTGGAGTTGAATGCAGGGGATTACATCCCCAATAGACTACGAGATCAGCGTTATTCTTTATCTCTTCCAAGGGTGCTATGTAAAAGTTTGAATCCCGCATGGCTGAATAGTATGGATTGAAGACCGATGTACCCCTTGGTTCAAACAGTCCATTCAGCCTTTTTGCGATCTGCAGCGCGATTTTTTGGGCATTATATCCGGAATTTGTCAGTCCGTAAACCAGAGGCTTCCTTGCCCTTGTCAGAATATCCACAGTCCTCTTATAAGCTGTCTCATAGTCAGTCTCCACCAGACTGCGTTCCTTGACCATTGGCCGCTCTACGCGTCCCCTCCTTACGTTTGACGTGAACTTCTTAGTAAAAAGAAACTTGTTTATCCCCCATTCACAGACATTCCTTATGGTTTTTATCGTATTATCCTCAACTACTACATCGATGTCATCGCATAGGCAGCCACACGAGGGGCATACCACTGATTCATAGAGCTTCTCCGTCAAACTTTACCTCCGTCTTCAGCAAGCGTCAGCCGTTGGTTTCATCTCTTGGCACGCTCTTTCCAAACAAAAAGTGAGCCTTAAGCGAGGCTAATAGCCCCAGTGGGGCATAGCTCAGCGCATGCTCTGCAGATATGGGCAGAGGGATTTGCCCGTCTGCAAGACTGCGCGTCAATCAATTTAATCTTTCCATCGTCTATGCGGAGTACCACCGTATCCGAAAAGCGGGGGCCTCTCCCAGATTTTACCTCCTCACTCTTTTCCATATTTACTTCGCATACGGTAACGCATATACCGCACCCGTTGCATTTTTCGCGATCGATTATGAGTCCAGTTATCTCCTTTTCAACCTCGGGGCCCAAAAGTTCATTCAGTTTACTCAGGGATTCTGAGAACTCCGGCTCTAAGAGAAAGGGGCAGTCCCCCGGTTTGACATCTCTAGAGATTAAACGATTGGCAAAGCCCATGCACGAAAAGCCACACTTGTTACAATCGGTTCTCGGGAGATATCGGTACAATTGATACATGGAGAGCTTTGCCATAAAATTACCTTATTTAGAATTATCCCTTTTTTCTCTTCTAGCACCTCGAGGGGAAAAGCAATCAAATCTTTCCATAAAAAGCCTGACTCCCCTTTGTTATTAGCTTATACTTCCACCCCTGCTCTTTGCAAAATTCCTCCGCAGTTTCACCTTTAACCTTTGTCGAGAGCCAAAGAAGGAGAGGTAATCCCTTTGTCTCATGAATTTCCTTGCTTCCGTTTCTATACTCAACTAAGAAATCGGGCAGGTAATGTCTTGTAACTCCCAAGAATTTATAAGGTATTTTAATCCCATGCTCTTTGGTCCAAGTTTTAACTCCGGAGTCCCTTTCCAACTCAACCATATATTCTCGCTCAAGTGTAGAATCGTAATCTTCTTTTCCATAAGGACTTTTTTTAAGTTTAATCAGTGTTCCCTTTTTGCTGACCATAAATCATCTTTTTGCGAATATTCCTTCTATCAATTCTGGCCTTAAAAACACATCCCGCACCTGGTCAATCATTGCCCAGAGGATACGTAATTGCCGCTCATCATTTGATTCCTCAATATCATTTCCCAACAAAAGCCGTTTTTTAATATGGTCACGGATAGTCTTCACAAGAATTACCTGTCTTTCATCCGGATTACGGTCAAATTCCAAAAGTGCATTATGGGCGATTAAATGGACTTGTCGCACTAACTGTTTCTTCAATTCCTCTGTCGTCCAATTTTCTGTTCTCGTTATTCGGGCAATCTGCTCAACCTCCACTTGTGGAACACTTTTATCAAGTGTGGTTAAGTCTGCATCGAGATTGAGGCTCTTTATCTGCTCAATGTCTTCGGTGATATTCATTTTGTAGAAATCATATCTATATTCATCCAGAAACTTCTGCCATTCATAAATGGGTTCAACAACCTCTGGAGGCTCAGGCGTTGGAGGTAAAGAAGAAATATCGAGTTTCTTCTCTGCTTCTTCAAGTGAAGTTTCGCCTTCTTCAATTTTTTCTAACGGTTTTTCTTCAGGAATCTTCTCAATATCAACCACCACCCCTGCTGGGTCTAGCGCATCTGGGTATTCAGTCGCTTTTAGATGATCCCAAAGCCACTTGTGTTTTAGAATCGGATGGTCAACAACAAAGAGCGACTCCCACTCCTCAGGGTTTTTGCTCATCCTTCTTAAACCCCTACCAATAACCTGAGGACCGTAAACAGAGAATATTTGACCATCCACTTCCTTATAGCTGAACTTTCTAAATAGCAAAATGACCGAGATATTACGCACATCCCAACCTTCACGAAGCATAAGGACTGAGACTACAGCATCATATTCTGTTTGCGGATTCTTATTTAAGTCCCTGGCCGCCTCTTTAGATTCATCATCAGATTCATTGGTGACTAATAAGACCTCTTTTACTCCATAAGGTTCACCCACTCTTTTAATCTCGTCACGAATTCGCTCAGCATCAGCAATAGAAATCGCCACCACAAATAGCAAGGGCTTAAATTTAGGCGGAGTCCCCATTCGCTGATGTTTTAACAATTCTAATGCAATTGCTATCTGTTGACGCATTGGATTGGTGCTTGTAATGTAGCGAGTGGCTCTAATCTTTCTTCGCTCAATCTCTTCCCAAGGAACTTCTTCTGCTGAAATGGTTTTACCCGTTTCTAAATCCTCATAGGTCAATTTAACCTTTTTCACATCAGGATGAAATACAACAACCCTTTTGACAATCTTATCCCGCATTGCCTCAGCAATCGGATATACAAAGACCATCTTACTATCTGGATGTAGCCCATCAAGGCGGTCGGGAGTGGCAGTTGTATCCAGCCGAAAGAATCTTTTAGGTTTGAGTTTATTTATCAAGTCATCATACTGCTCTGCCTTTGTATTATGGGCTTCGTCGTTAAAGATAACTAGCGACTCCACATTGTCTCTCAAGACCTTCCAGTTATCTGTCCGCTCATAAATCTGGTGGATATTACCCAGAATAATTGTTCCTGCCCTAATCCCAGCCGCACTCTCAGAGGGTTTCATTATATGCAAAGAAATTCTGTCTTTAAGAGGCTCATAAGAGTTAACAAAAAATGGAAATGTATCGTATATATAAGTGTCTGAATTTGGGTCAAAATCATCAACCAATCTCTCCCTCACAATCGTATTTGGCACCAATATCAAAAATTTTGTCTGGTCATGAACAGTCATCATATAGGCAATCACTGCCCCAATGATTGTGGTCTTTCCACCGCCGGTAACGATATTTGTCAAAAGGTCTTTTTCCCTTAAGATTTCAAAACAATAAACACAGCGCTGTATGGCCTCAAGCTGCATACTCCACTGTTTCTCGCTAAAGAGCTCCATCTTAGGCTTAAAGTGAAGAGAGGAGAGGTGTCTTAAAAAGGCAATACCAGGGTTAGGGACTCCCACAAACCCCGATTTCCCCCAATCCTTAAAATTCTCTTCGTGTGGTTTAAAAAAGTAGTGCATAGACCTCTTCTGAAAATAAACACTCCCCAAAAGTCTTTGATTTATAGGGAGTTGCGCTATGTTTCAATTTTATTTTCATCCCCTATTGAAAATAAGCCAAACTGGTATTTTATGTATACCTATGTCAAGTTTTACTTGACATAGGTATAAAAATACATTATACATATACTATATACCAATAAAAGAGAAAACGTTCCTCCTTGATGACAAGAGCCCCTGGGCTCTGCCCCGATAATTCGGGGGTAGTTGAGGAGGTCAATTTTTATAGGCATAAAATTCTTTCCGGCCCTTATCAAAAATCGGAAACTCTGACTTTATGTGATGTTGTACAAGAGTATATGAACGAGTATCACTTCTTTCCCATTTCCTGT
>JBDRGH010000168.1:0-2620 GCA_043818015.1 Pseudomonadota bacterium | reverse complement strand
CGGTCTCCCCTTCCCCCACGGGCTATCCCAGGAAGGTTCCCCGGGTTTGCTTGCCTTCCAGAGGGCGAAATCAAGAGGGTTTTCTTTCCTCTCATCAACTTCAACCCTGGCCCCTGCGATCATTTCATCGATGCTCCTTCCCGAGAGCTTTCCGTAGCCCGGGAATTTGCCTACTGAAAAGAAGACATCGTTTTCTACCCTGTACGCATGACCGTTATCCATGAGCTTCTGAATTGTCCCTATCATATCGGGGATATGATCCGTCGCTTTTGGCTCCAGGGTAGCGTTTCCAACCCGAAGGAGTTCCATATCTTTCCTGAACTCTGCTATATACCTTTTCGAGATCTCCTCGCAACTGACCTTTTCGCTGTTTGCCCGGTTGATTATCTTGTCGTCCACATCGGTGAAGTTTCTCACATAGGTTACCTTGAAACCCTTATATGTGAGATAGCGGAAGATGACGTCAAAGATAATAGTTGAACGGGCATGACCGATGTGGCAGACGTCATATACCGTAACCCCACAGGCATACATCCCCACGTTGCCTTCCTGCAAAGGTTCAAAGTCCTCTTTCGTTCTCGTCAATGTATTATATATTCTGAGCGTCATTGCGCCTGTCTCCTGTCGAAGTAGAAGTCTCCCGGCTCTTCCCTAAGCCTTCTCAACTCCTCTTTTTTCACACGATGGGTCAATGTCCTTGGAAAATCCTCTCTGTAGACAATGTATCGCGGGACCTTGAAATAGGCCAGCCTGTCTTCGCAGAATTGGATCAAATCGAGAGGGGGCACAGTTGCAGGGGTTTTGCCCTTTTTGAGAATGACATAGGCTTTTACTTCTTCACCCCGCAGTTCATCGGGAAATGCAATCACAGCCACCTCTTCTACCTCTGGATGGGACCGGATTACTTCTTCTACCTCGAGAGAAGAGACATTCTCCCCGCTCCTCCTGATAATATCCTTTTTTCTGTCAACAAAATAGAAGAAGTTGTCCTCATCCCTGTATGCATTATCGCCTGTGTGGAACCAACCTCCTCGCTTCGAAACTGCCGTTGTTTCCTGATCCCTATAGTATTCTTTAAAGAGCATGGGTCCCCTCATAACCATCTCACCTACTTTACCCGGAGGGACTTCCCTGTCATTTTCATCGAAGATCTTGATCTCATTCGGACCCTGGGGCCTCCCGCAAGAGCCCTTTTTGTGGGGACCATTAATATGCTCGATGGTTAGCCCTCCTTCGCTCATCCCCCAGTCCTGAAGCATCTTACACCCCCATCTCTTGCCCAGACGCTCTGAAAACTCAGGATGGCCGGCACTCAACACAACCCGAAGTGGGTTATCTCTCTCGTGTTCTGTCACGGGGAGCTTATCCAGAAAGGCGAGGACTGCCCCAATACAGTGGAATACCGTACACTTGTATTGACATACCTGTTGCCAGAACTGCCTGGGGTGAAAACGATCGATGAGGGCAATACTTGCACCGGTTATTAGAGACGTCGTCGTGATGACCCACTGGGCACCTGCGTGGAACAGGGGAAGGATACAGATAAAACGGTCTTCAGAGGTGACGAGGAGATTATCCTTAACCGCTTCTGCAAAGGCGATATAATGGAAATGACTGAGTACACACCCCTTTGGTTCACCCGTCGTCCCTGAGGTATACATGACGGAGATTACATCCTCACCGGTCAATGGTTCCTCTGGCAAGGGATCACTGCCTTTGTTAACAATCTGGGAAAAGCTGGTTACCCCCGAATACTCCCCGTCTCCCACACAGAAGATGCTCTTGAGGTGCGGTAAGTCCTTTTGCTTTCGTTCAATGATTTCTCTATAGAGGTCAAGGTCAGCAATCAACGTATTCGCCTCAGAGTGGTTCAAAATATAAGAGGCCTCTCTCTCTTTGAAGGCAACGTTTATGGGTACCATAACTGCCCCTAACCGAGCTGTGGCAAACCAGCTGTAGAGAAATTCGGGGCAGTTGTTGAGAAAGAGGGCCACCCTGTCTCCCTTCTTTACCCCTTCCTTTCTTAGTGCCCAGGCGACACTTTCGACCCTTTTCCCAAAGGTCCTGTACGAGATTTCATCATCTTGGAAATAGAGAAAGGTCTTGTTCGGTTGCCTTTCTATTTGCTCTCTCAATACATCATTGAGATTCATTGCCTCATCTCCAAAACATTGTACCGGCCTGACTAATAGGGGAGTTCTGATACTTAAGAGAAAAAGATGCCCTGCTCCTAATCAGTGCCCCTGTCAACCATGAGATGCATATCTCTCCCATCGAATTCGCCTCAATCGATAAATGTGAGACAGGCGATACGATTCGGAGAACACGGTCTGGTTCTATAATTATGGTTCTTCTCGCATTTAGTTGGTGAAAAGGATTCTAGGATTCCTCACTTGAATCCCTGACTCCCTGGCCCAGACGCTGGCGCTTGCGCCAGGGCGGGCCTTGACCCCTTGAACCCTCTTAATCCATCAACTAATTTGGAGATGATCTAAGATTAATAGGTTATGCCCTGAAATAAGGGGGAGGGAAATATAATGAGCTATGATATTGTCATTTCGAACCCCTCGCCCGTCATTCCGAGCGCTTGGCCTTTATCATTGGGAGCACTTCCCCTTTA
>JBDRGH010000167.1:0-2842 GCA_043818015.1 Pseudomonadota bacterium | reverse complement strand
GCTCGCAGGTGGGGAATACTTTCCCCTTCCAGCCTCTTCGGGCTGGCTTTCCCCTTCCTGCTCACCCTCGACCTGTCTGCGTGCCTGCCTGTGCCAGCACGGCAGACAGGCAACGCACAGGCAGGTGGGTACCCCACCGCTCCAGCAAATTTCGCCATGAGACAAAGGAGTTCACTATAAATTCGGTAAACTCCAGAGCTATTTCGAGTTGACTTTCAGGAGCGCACAACACTATAATGTATCGATCAGCTTCGGGATGGCTTCTTGGCTTCTTCGAAAGAGATATGACGCTCCGTCAGATAAACATCCGCCCGTTTTCACGGGAAATAATCCATATCTCGGATTGATCGAGGCGGGGAGATAACCCGAAGGCAGATGTGCAAAGATAGACAAATCTACGATAGATTAAATGTAGGAGAAAGGGGAGAGGCTTCACGGATGGGGACATTAGCTGAGTTTGCGAGAAAGACAACCATTTTCAGTCTTACCCTCTTCTACCTTGGCCTTTTCACCCTTTTTGGATGTCAAGAAGTAGGCCAAGACGGACTGACAATAGAGACAGTGCAAACAACGGAGCGTATCAGGATCTCAGGATCCGCTTCAGCCATTCCTCTGGTCAAACTATTGGCTCAAGAATTTGAAAGGCACCATCCTGAAACCAAGATTGCGTTTCTTCCGGAAACCCATACAAAAGGTGGGCTGGCTGGAGTACGCGAAGGCGACTTAGACATAGGGGTGCTTTCCCGGGCGCTTATGGAGGAAGAGGCGAAAGATAACCTTCAGTACCTGCACCTGGCACAGGATGGAATTGTCTTTTCGACACATAGAAGTGTTACGGTAAAGAACATCACCACCCAACAATTGAGAGAGATTTACTCTGGGAAGATCACCAACTGGCGGCACTTGGGGGGGGAGGACAAAAGGATAAACGTCCTCGATAGGCCAGAGTACACGTCGCCAAAACTCGTCTTGAGAAATAAGCTATTTGGTAGGAATATGGAAGTTGTCAAAACCGCTATAGTCCTTGAGCGCCCAAGTCAAATGAACGAGTCACTGGGGGTTATAGGTGATTCAATAGGATACACGTCGCTGGGAGAGATTATCTCCTCGGATTTGGACGTAAACATACTGGCCGTTGATGGAATCCTACCTACACCAGCCAACGTGAAAAAAAATCTCTATAGATTTTTCAGGCCATTTGGTATGGTCATACCTTCTGCACCCAAGAAGGGGGTTATGAAATTCGTCGATTTCATCTACGGTGATTCTGGGATAGAGGTAATGGAAAGTAAGGGCTATGTTCCGATTACCAGTCCTCTCCTCATCGCAACTATACCGGAGCGCAGCATCATACGTCAAGAAGACCGATATCGCCCTCTCGTGGATTATCTCTCTCGAAAGTTAGGAGCCCAGATAAAGATTGGCCTAAGGCATATCTCCAGCTACCAGGAAATGTTAGATGAATTTATAGACGGTCGTGTAAATGTCGCTTTTGTGGGAAGCTTTCTTTATGCCCTTATCCAGGCTCAGGTAGGAGTAGAAGTCATAGCGCGCCCGGTTAAGGATGAAATTTCTCAGTACAGAGGGCTGATATTTACCCACAAAGATAACGAGATAAAGGACTGGGGGGATTTGAAGGGGCGAAGCTTTGCCATGATCAGAGCTACTACAGCGGGCGAAATCTTCCCAAAGATGTTTCTTAAAGATCATGGCGTGAGAGACCTGGAGAATTATTTGGGGAAAATCTACTATGTGGGCAGCCATGATACGTCTATATTGAAGGTCTTGAACAGGGAAATAGATGCGGGAGCTGCTAAGGATTTGATGTATAATAAGTTAGCCAGGGAAGACCCCAGGATAGAAAAGGATATGGTTATCTTAGCTCAGTCTCCGCCAGTACCCGAGAATGCGCTGGTGATTCGAAAGAACCTTAATTTCGTCTGCTTTAACTGCCATGAGGGGAACGGGAAAAAAGGGTCAAAAACCTCTTATTCGGATGAAACATACTCCGTTAATCTCAGAAGGAAATTTGAGGAAATTCTTTTAGGTCTCGAGGAAACAGAGGAAGGCAGGGAGACGTTACGTAAATTCGGGGCCGACCGGTTCATTAAGACCACCCACAGCGATTACAGTGAGCTCTATAAGATGATCAGGCGTCTGGGAATGGATCTAAGAAGCTACCCGCACAGGGAGACAAGGTGACTCGTCGTTGATTATTGATTGGGCATAACTTGTCATCTGAGGGAGTAGGTATGTCTTTTAAGAAGTTCTTGGATAGGCAAAACAAGATTCATGTAAAAATTCTGCTACCCTTCCTATGTTTAATATTCCTTTTTGCCGTTGCGGAAATCGTTGTTAACAACAAAAGGATAAGCAAAAACATTGAAGTGGAAACTGTTAAGCTTCTCCAAAATCATACTCGCCTCTTAAATGAGGTCACCAAGGAGCAAGAAGAAAAGGTAGCCTTTTATGCCCGCTTCATGGCAGATGTTGCGAAGCTCTCGGATCACCTCACGGACACCAGCGCAGGGCGTTCCATACTCATATATTTACTTGAATCCCTCAAAAAGGATCGCATACGGATTCACCTGTATCGCGAATCGCCCCTCCCTCAAGAAAAGGAGAGATTGATACGGAAGGGGCTTCTTGGAATTCGCACCATCTCTTTAGTAGAGGAAAAGGCCGGTGGAAAGGTCGGGCTAGGGATAGCAGCTGTGGCTCCAATAGAGAGGCCCAGTGGTATCAGAGAGGTGATTATAGCTGAGTACCCCCTGGATCACCAATTCTTAAACTCTTTAAAGAGAAAGACCGGAGCGGATATCGCAGTAATTCATAAGGGTAA
>JBDRGH010000166.1:0-4930 GCA_043818015.1 Pseudomonadota bacterium | reverse complement strand
TAAGAGAGGATGACGGTGTTTTATGCAGCCTTCCTTTAAGCCCGGTAGGAAAGGTATTGAGACACAAAGTTGGAGGGATATATCTTCTGCCTGAAGAGATCTCGCATCGGATGCCTTTGAGTAGGAAAATCGGTTGTCTTTCATTTTCAGCGTACCCAGTGATTTTTCAGGCCGGGGCTTATGTTCTTTTCCAGCAGTTTCTCGAGTTTCCTGATTTTTTCACTAAGTATTTTCGCACTACTATAAGATCATTCATAATTTGGTATTTCTTAAGTGAACCCCTTTATCCCTTCGCTCAGTACTTTCGCAGTGACCCTTTCGGGGTTCGCAGGTGGGGAATCCTTACCCCTTCCAGCCTCTAAAGGGCTGGCCTTCCCCTTCCGTTCGGCTGAGCTCACGATCGAAGGCCTGCTCACGCCCGTTGGGTACCCCACTGCTCCAGCAAATTTCGCTCAAAGACAAAGGAGTTCACTAAAAAATCAGGAAACTCCTGAAGAGTTTTTCTTGACAACAGAGGTTAGTTCAGATAATGTTTTTCATAGAAGCAGCTGCCAAAATGATTGCGGATATTTTTCTGTGGGGAATGGATTAGACGTTCCAAAACACTAGACAAGGAGGAGTTAACATGGTAGGGATTACTTCTTACGGGGCCTATGTTCCCATGTACCGGATGCCTCTTCAGACGCTGGCTCAGACTTGGGGTGGTGCCGGGGGGAAAGGCGAAAAGGCAGTGGCCAATTGGGATGAGGACAGTCTCACGATGGCAACAGAATCTTCCATCGACTGTCTCAACGGTATGGACAGGTCGCTCATCGACGGCTTCTATTTTGCCACCACGACACCGGCTTATAGAGAAAAGCAAAATGCGAGTATAATAGCCAAGGTGATTGATCTCCGGAGGGATATAGTTACAGCGGATTTTACCAATTCAGTAAGGGGGGGGACGAGTGCTTTGAGGGCCGCCATAGATGCGGTCAGTGCTGGATCGGCAAAAAAGTTCCTGGTTGCTGCGGCCGATTGCCGTGTACCAGCTCCGGATTCTTCATTTGAGAAACTCTTTGGTGATGGTTCTGCGGCGCTTCTTGTCGGGGATAAGGACGTTGCTGTTGAGATAGAAGGCAGCGTTACTGTCTCTAGCGAATTCTTGGACATATGGAAGAGAGAGGAAGATCGGTATGTTCAGATGTGGGAGGAGCGATTTGTAGTTACCAAGGGTTACCTTGCCCATCTTGAGGAAATAATCTCCCTTTTGTTCAAGAAATATAAGGTAACCTCTAAGGACTTTAGTAAGGCGGTATTCTATGCTTTTGATAAACGAAGACACGCTGAAGTTGCGAGGAAGTTAGGTTTTGATCCAAAGACTCAGGTGCAGGATCCCCTTCTTGATACCGTGGGTCATACGGGATCTGCCCAGGCGATGATGATGCTGGTAGCGGCCCTTGAGGAGGCGAAGCCTGGAGACAGGATACTCTTTGCCAACTATGGTGACGGGGCAGATGCCTTCATCCTGAAGGTAACCGACCAGATAAAGAAGGTGAGAGATCGAAGGGGTATAAAGAAGAACTTGGCATCCCGGATGGAATTGCCCTCGTATGGAAAGTATTTGCATTTCCGTAACCTTATGGAGTGGGGTCGGCAGCGAGAGCCAGAGAGGTTTGGAGGTTTGACCATGACATGGAGGGATAGAAACTGGCTGCTCAGTTGTCATGGTCACAAGTGCAGGCAGTGCGGGACCATACAGTTTCCCATGCAGAGGGTGTGCACGTGGTGTCAGGCGAAGGATGACTTTGATGAGATAAGATTATCAGATAAGAAGGGTACACTCTTTACTTACAGCATGGATAACCTGGCTACGTCTGTAGACAAGCCCACGGTAATCGCCATCGTTAACATAGATGGAGGGGGTAGGCTTTCTACGGTATTGACTGATCGTGATCCTGAGAAGATCAGTCCTGATATGCCGGTGGAGTTCACCTTTAGGAGAGTTCACGAGGCCCAGGGTATTCACAACTATTTCTGGAAGTGTCGTCCGGTAAGAATATAAGGAGGGATAAAAAATGGCAGAGAGTTTCAAAGACAAGGTTGCAATTATTGGTATGGGTTGTTCAAAATTCGGAGAAAACTGGGATATGGGAAGTGAGGATATGATTGTGGATGCTACCTATGAGGCATTGGAGGACGCAGGTATCGAGATGAAGGACATCGATGCAGCATGGGTGGGAACGATAGGATTTATCGGTACGGGCAGTAGTATGACGTCTACCGGGATTACGGGGGCGTCTATATCGATGCCGTTGAAGCTTCAATACAAGCCCGTTACTCGTGTGGAGAATGGGTGTGCCACCGGGACGGACGCCCTCAGGAATGCGGCTTTTGCGGTAGCGGCCAAGGTGTACGACATCGTCCTTGTTGTAGGTGTTGAGAAGCTGAAAGATACCGGTTTTGGTGGGCTTGGTGAGCTCGCCATACCCCCGCACCCTGTATTTGAGGCAGGCATAACCGCTCCTGGCATGTATGCCCTGGCGGCAACGAGGTACTTCAAGAAGTATGGGCTCAGTCCGGAAGAGGGGAAGAGGATGCTGTCGAAGGTTTCGGTAAAGAGTCACTACAATGCTTCCAGGAACCCGAGGGCCCATCTCCGTAATGAGATAACCGAAGAGCAGGTGATGAATGCACCTGTTATTGCGTGGCCCCTTGGGTTATTCGACTGCTGTGGCGTGACTGATGGGGCAGCAGTAGCCATTCTGTGCCGTGCCGAGGATGCAAAGCAGTTCAGAGATGACTACGTACTTATTAAGGGGTTGGGGCTTTCGATAGGGCCCGGGCAGGGCAGTATCAGGACGGATTATGACTATACAGTCTGGGATGAAACGGTATATGCGAGTAAGGAGGCCTATGCGATGGCCGGGATAAAGAACCCCAGAAAGGAGATCGATCTCGTTGAGTGTCATGACTGTTTTTCCATCTCCGAGATCATTGCTGTGGAATCGATGGGACTCTGTGAGCGGGGGAAGGCCAAAGAGGATCTTGACGCCGGGGCATGGACTCAGAAGGGGGAGATACCCGTCAATCTCAGTGGGGGGTTGAAGGCCTTTGGTCATCCTATTGGTGCCAGTGGTTGCAGAGAGGCCCTTGAGATATACAAGCAGCTTCAGGGGAAGGCAGAGGACAAATCCCGTCAGTTAAAGAATCCACGGATGGGGATGGTTCACAACCAGGCTGGTATACCAGGTAAGTTCATGTGTGCGATAGGCATTTATGGGCTTCCCTAATGGAGGAGCCTCCCTCGGACAAAGGTAAACAAGGGAAAAAGGGGTATATCCGGTTCGTTATAGAGGGGAAGTTGTATGTTTAGTAAAGACACGATGGACAAAGACAGGGAGTTGCAAAAGGAATGGCAGGAGACATATTCAAAGCTTTACAAGGATAAGGAATTCAAAGCTACTACTGGATCGGGAATCCCGGTCAAGCCTGTCTATACCGCTTCTGATATCGAGCATATAGATTATAATGAAATCGGTGTCCCAGGAGAATATCCGTATACCAGAGGGATATACCCCTTACAGTACCAGTTTCAACCCTGGGTGAATCAGATGAGCCTGGGTTACGGTCTGCCTGAACAGACAAGGGAGAGGATGGAGATGTTGAAGGAGGCCGGTATGAGAGGGTACTTCGGTTCCCAGTCGTATAACCTCCCCCACGACCTGGTTTCCAAAACCGGCCTTGACCCCGATGCCCCCGAGGCAAAAGGGCTGGTGGGGCGAGGTGGGGTGAACATTAGTACGATCGAAGACCTTGATCGGATATTTCATGATATTCCTCTCGACAAGACCCAGATTGTTCAGAACATAGGTAGTGCTACCATGGTGGGGCTGGCTCTGTACATAGTATATGCTGAAAGAAGGGGGTTTCCCAGGGAACGACTGGGCGGCAACAGCATGAACTTTTTGTATAAGGGCCCGTTTGTCGATTATGCCATGTTTCCACCGAGGAGTGCCTTTAGGTTGATGGCGGAGTTCATAAAGTTCTGCAGTAGAAATATGCCGAGGTGGAACACTACAAACATAGCTGGTTACTTTATAGAAGAAGCCGGAGGAAATGCCGTTCAGGAAGCAGCCTTCACGATGGCAGCGGGGATAGCCATTACGGAAGAATGTATAAAGGCTGGTCTCCATCCTGATGAGTTCTTGCCCAGATTCGGCTTTCAGTTTGCTCAGGGAAACGATTTTCTCGAGGAAATAGCAAAGATTCGGGCTTTAAGAAGGATGTGGGCTAAGATAAACAAGGAAAGGTTTGGGTGCAAAAACCAAAGATCGATGCAGTTGAGGATGCACATACATACGTCTGGCTGCTCCCTGATGGCTCAGCAGCCACTGGTTAATATTATACGGGCAGCCTTCCATACGCTGGGGGCTGTCCTTTCCGGTACAAATGCCCTGCATACGTCTGCCTACGATGAGGCGCTGGGGTTGCCGACGGAAGAAGCAGCTACCCTGGCGCTCCGGACCCAGCAGGTCGTACTCCACGAAACGCACATTCCAAATGTTTCCGATCCGTTGGCCGGTTCCTATTATCTGGAATGGCTGACCAGTAAGATTGAGGAGGAAGCAGAGAAACTCATAGAGAAGATAGACCAGATAGGCTATATCAAGGCATGGGAAACTGGTTGGTTTAAAGAAGAACTGGGAAATTCAGCTTATAGGTGGCGTGAAAGCATGGATAGTGGGGAGAGAATTGTCGTAGGTGTAAATAAGTACGTATCTGATGAAGGACAAAAGACCCCTGTTTTCAAGATCGATCCAAAGATAGAGCAAACGGCAGTGGAAAGGGTTAGGCAGTTTAGGGCAAAACGAGACAATGCAAAGACAAAGGCCGCTTTGGATAGATTGATGGAAACTGCCAGGAAGGTAAACGAGGATTGGCCAAACGG
>JBDRGH010000165.1:0-3822 GCA_043818015.1 Pseudomonadota bacterium | reverse complement strand
GCAGTAGTTTCTCAATATTCTTCGTTGTCATTTGGATAATCCCGTATTATTGATTCTGCTTCTATTTGGCTAGTTGATCCATAATGTTCCTTATTCAATGTTTCATTTTTTTGTCGTATTATTTTTTGAAAAGAAGGTTTTAGAAAGTTTTCTTTCAACGCTTAAGAATGTGGAATATCCAGAGTTACGAATCACGTCCATGAGTCTTTCAGCGTAATCAAGTTGTATGTCCTTTGGAAGAGCTTTTACGAAATCAAACACATAATCATTCACCTCTTCTGATTCAAAATAATCGTCTTCTTCTTCATAGTTCTCAATATAAAGATATCCATCATCAAAAGCTTGTTCCACATCTTCTATTATCTTGATGATCAAATCCCCAATCTGGGAAGGCAATTTATCCCATAATCCTCTAATTCTTTCCAGTTGTTTTAATAATCCCTGTTCAAATTCACTGGGACTATATAATAACTCTTCATCAGATAATAGAGTTCTGATCTTTTTTGAAGTTTGGTTAAATATAGTTGATGCTTCCTGCTTACCGGCAAATTGACTCTTGATATTCTCAAAAAAAAGGGGAGAAGCGTATTTGTTAATTAAGTCAATAAGTTCATCTTTTGTAAGACTTTCTAAATAACGACGCGTTTTATCTTTCGAATTGGCCATTTTCCCATTCCCTCACGGCAATGCGGTTGCCTGTTTTTGAATTTCAATCAATTCCCTTTTCTGCTTTTCCAAAGAGGATAGCTTTCTCCTAAGGCTATTTATTTCTTTGGTTATTTTCTGCAACTTATGTTTGACTTCTTGTTCTTCTACGCCTTTGGTTCCGTGTAGTTCTTGGGCTAATGATTCGACTTCCGTTCGCAGTAGTCTGAAATACGGATTTCCATGAGCATAGTTTTGCCGATATTGCAATTTGCCCATTTTTATCGCTGCAATGACTTCACCTTCCGTGAGACCAAATTCTTTACATGCATTTTTGTGGCTAAACGTTGCTCCTTGCTTTACCCACTGAGATTCTGACACTTTCAATGCTCCCGTTTCATTGAGCCCTGCGTGATACGGAACCATACGCTGAATTCTTTCGGCGTCCAGTTCACGCCAGGGTTTGATGTTTAGACGCCTTCTGGAAACGCCCTGTAGTAGTCTTCGGAAAGCATGTCGTGGTAACCCCACCCAATACCAGAAGAAGAAGTCATGATTTTCTCAAGTCGTTCCTGAAATCCACCTCGTTGTTCTTCTGGAAGACTAAGGACATTTTGGATAGCCCGCTGATACATGTGATTGAGGGCGTCGTAGAATTCTTCATCAATGTCGCCGAAATCCAAGGTGAATCTGTTTCCGCATTCCACAAAAAAGATCATCAATTCCGTCTCGCCAAGGGGGGCACCTATGGCCTTTGAATAGTTGCTGATGGCTCTTTGTGCTTGGGAGATCTCAATGGGACCGTAGATGTCTGGGTACATACACGCATCAATCGTTTTCTTGTAGGGTACAAGTGGATCATCACCAATCCCGAACCGTGCATGAAGAAAGGCCTGATTCTCCTTCGAGAAACGGTACAAGTCGGCTACCAACTTGACCAGTTGCTTCTGATCCATATTGACTACGGTCGGCTTCACATCCGACCAAGTTGGATTACTGGATTTCCGTTTTGCCACCAGACTTATTCCTTTTCTTTGTCACCGAACTCGTTATTAAATTGCCTATTCACAAGGATATCCTGCCGGCTCAAACCACTCGCACTCCCAATGATTACCCATGATGAGCCAGAATCAATCCGGTCTTTTCGAGTTTGTGCAGGAGATCCCGCCGTTCTCGGGCCAACACCTTCAAACGTCGCCTCTTATACGGCTTGACGGAAGCGACTTCGAGAACGAGACGTGCCAGTTCCACTATTTCTTCGTTGGGACTCTCAGCTAATTCCTTCAACCGGGAGATATTCTTGGAGGAGATATGGGACTGATGGAGATAGTTGAAGATCTCCTCTCTGTGCTCGATCTCTTTCCGTTCCTCCACAGGTAATCGCGCACACTCTTTGCATACGTGAACTCGGTGTCCCTTCCCAGAAAACTTCTCATTGGGTCGGGATCTTCCGCAAATCCGACAGTAGTGTCCGCTCATCTCATCCCCGATTACGGCTGAAAAATTCCTTCCGATTTCACCAAATCTAACGCTTCATCGAGCGTCAAAGCACAATGGACGGGCCACCATTCTCCCGTAGGGCGGAAATACGCCAGGTCAAATCGGTCATCGCCGACAAACTCCAAACGGGCAAAACCGATCTCGAAGAAAGGAGCGATGCTATTCGGTCCTGGACAGGCATATCTCGCTATGAAATAGAAAAAGCGACCTTTCCATCGGATGAAGAGATCGACGAGGTAATTGAATTTCGGCTTCTTGGGAGGAGGTTTGACATGCTCGGGTTTGAGGTAGTTTTTGACCAGGTTTTCCGCCTTGGAAGATACCTCTCTCTTCAGAGCATCAGGAACCTGGGATGGCTTGGTGCGAACCCAGCCCCATTGCTTTTTCCCCTTTGCCATACGTGATCACCCCTTTGAGTTCCTTTGATGAGAAGGTTCACATGACAAAAACGTGATGAGAACAAGAAAGGGAGACTGTAATTGTTGGGATTCGATCTTTTAGGTAATATCAGATAGAAATCAAACGTACTCTAATTCGGGAACATCATATCGGAGAAGAAAAAGAATGTAATCCTCCATCATTCCCTCTTTGTCCTCTGATAACTGGTAATTAATTTGGAAACTAACTTATCCACACTACAATTCTCTCGGTGCGCTAATTCATTGAGCTTTGAATAATTATCTCGCGATATTTTCTTATCCAGGATTTTCACCGATCCATCATTCCATTGAAGGGCATTTCTATCATCTAAAATGAATTTGTCTGGATATTGCTTGGCTGCTTTCTTTTTTGTTTCATCCCACGCTGCATTAATATCTCGCGTGCTTGACATTTGCCCTATCAATCCCAATCGAAGGACTATATTATCTTTGAGATTCTTACTCCCAACAGGAATCGTTAGAAGAGTTTCAAGCATCATGTTTGAAAGTCGCCCTTTGGATAAAAAAGCCATTCTTCTCGCCTCCTTTCCTATCTATTTCCGTCCTTTTTCTGGGTAGGATATTCGTGGACCATCGATTCACCTATAAGATACTATGAACCTCATCGGCGATCAAGAGAGATTTAATACTTGTGGGGCCAATATGGGTAGCTATTTCAATTAGGGAACTACGCCAGTCGTATACGTCCTTCTCCTTGAAACCCCTCTCTGCTGCATAGCCACCCTCTCCCGCGTTTCCTTAATGGACCGCGTTCCGTGAACGCTGCCATACTTCAAAGCGTACTGCACGGCTAAAATGTGCTTGCAACTAAAATCAAACCTCAATCTCAGCTTTTCTGACCTGTACCGGAAATCATCGCAATCGCACTTCCACTGCCCGTTTTCGAGCTTGACGTTGTACACCTTTGCTGAACCGGTTTTGAAGCGAACGTAGAATCCGTTCCTGTGTTGCGTTACCTGGGAGCTGAGACGTTTGCCTTTTTCAGCCCTGCGTTGGTGGATCTCGTAGTCCGTGATCATCTTTGATTTCCCCCTGCGAAAAGTGAGTTGATACTCCTGCAGGAGGAGCGAGGAAATCCATAGAATGCCGAAGCCAACCAAAAATCTCAAACCTCATATCACCGGTATATCATTGCTCAAGAGAAATGCCTGCCAAATCCCGGAGCACCGGCGCAACGCGTATTAACGCCACACGCCTATGCGGAGGATCGAAAGAGCACAGGCGTATAACGGGGAGA
>JBDRGH010000164.1:0-6706 GCA_043818015.1 Pseudomonadota bacterium | reverse complement strand
AAGCGCCTCAAGGACCTAAAGGACAAAATTAGGTATGTTGAAAAGGCAGTTGAATTGGATCGCTCTGACACATCGCTCCGAGTTTACCTGGCAGAGCTTTACGTGACAAACGGTGACCTTACTAGATCCATCGCTGAACTTGAAGAAGTAGTGGGGAAAAAGCCTACCCATCAAGAGGCAAATGAGAAATTATTACACCTCTACAAGAAAACCAGCAACGTAAATAAGATGATTCAGGTATATGAGAGGCTGGTTCGGTCGGATCCGAAAGACGAGGCATTGCACTACAATTTGGGTACCCTCTTAGAAGACAAGGGGGAACACGAAAAGGCTATTCCTGCGTTTTTGGAAGCAGCCAGGGCTAACCCCAAAGAAGCCAGTACCCACGCTCACCTGGCCTATAATTATACAAAGATGGGCGACCTGAAAAATGCTATACAAGAATACAGAAAGGCAAGCGAGTTGAATAAGCAAGATCCTGTCATTCCCTATAATCTAGCTGTTCTTTATCAAAGGGCGGGGAAGATCGAGGAAGCCATAAAAGAATACGAAAACGCAAGAAAATTAGCACCTGATGATATCGATATCCTTTCACCTCTAGCTGAGCTATACTTAGATAGTAAAGGTTACAAAAAAGCTATCCCGGTCTATGAACAAATAGCCAAATTAAACCCTGAAAGTCCTGAACCCTATAGCAAGTTGGGGTTCGCCTATTCCCAGGAGAAGATTTACCCTAAGGCAATTATGAACTACGAGAAGGCCATACATTACAACCCAAAAGACCATATCATTCAATTCAATCTGGCCTTTCTCTATGAAAAGACAGGCAAGACTCTGGAAGCCATAAAAGCATATGAGAACGCACGGAGCCTAAAGCCTGATGATACCGACATACTTCTACCCTTAGCTGAGCTATACTTCGACCGTAAAGATTACAAAAAGGCCATTCCAGTCTATAAGAAGATAGTCGAGAAAACTCCCAAAGACCCTGTTATTTGGGGTAAACTGGGGTTTGCTTACAGTGAAGAGAAGATGTGGCATGAGGCAATTCAAAGTTACAGTAGATCACTCAAGAATGGTGCAGATGATGCCCTTACCCATCTCAACCTAGCCATACTCTTCGAGAAAGTAAATGATATAGAAAATGCTTTACGTGAATACAAAGAGGCCCTGAAGAGGGACCCGTCGCTCCGCGAGGCACGCGAAAAGATCCCCAGACTCTCAATAGAACTCTTAAGACTGAAGGAAAAACCCTGATAATTCATTAAAATGGATCATCCCCAAATTAGTTGATGGATCAAGAGGATTCAAGGAGTCAAGGATTCGAGTGAGGGATCCTTTTCACCAACTGAATGGGAGAAAAATCTTTAAAATTACATCAGTTAGTTCATTAGTTCATCCCCAAAAATGAACAATTTCCTGCGGAGGGGAAAAGGGGACTTTTCAGGACGAATTAATTAGATATATTCTGGAGTATTGATGCGAGGTAAGATTCGAGTCTTGTCAGAGATTCTCGCCAACAGATTGCTGCCGGTGAGGTAGTAGAGAGGCCTGCATCGGTTGTCAAGGAACTGGTGGAGAATTCGATCGATGCCGGTGCGAAAGAGATCACCGTCGATATTAAGGCCGGAGGGAGAAGATCTATAAGGGTCGTGGATGACGGTGAGGGTATGGAAAGGGATGACGCCCTACTTTCTCTGGAGAGGCATTCTACAAGCAAGATATTTCGGGAGGAGGACCTCTTTCAGATCAGTACGATGGGTTTCAGGGGAGAGGCCCTGCCGAGTATTGCATCGGTCTCGAAGATGCGGATTACAACAAAGCCCGACGGTTCTTTGGCCGGGACTCATATCTATTCTGAGGGTGGAAAGATCAAGGAGGTCTGCGAAGCGGGCTGTCCTATAGGAACAAATATTGAGGTGAGTAATCTATTTTATAACACACCGGCTCGGCTGAAATTTTTGAAGACAAATAGGACGGAATCGGGCCACATCGCTGGAGTTGTAACCCAGATAGCCTTGGCAAATCCAGGGATACATTTCAAGCTCGTGCATAACGGTAGAATAATCATCAACACACCCATCGCTAAAAACCTCCTCAACAGAGTGGCTGAGGTCTTAGGCAGGGATGTTTACGAAAATCTATATGAGGCATCGCTGACGGAAGAGTCTATAGCTATCAGGGGATTCATATCGCAACCCAATTTTACCCGTTCAAATACTAACGCGTTCTATACTTATGTAAACAAGCGGTTTATCAGGGACAGGGTGGTCAATCACGCCATCCAGGAGGCTTATAGAACCTTACTCATGAGGAACAGGTATCCGATAGCCATCCTATTTATTGATATCCCGGTTCAGTGGGTCGATGTCAATGTCCATCCCACGAAGAGAGAGGTCAAATTTAAGGACCAGCAGAAGGTCCATGACCTCATCGTTGAGGCATTAAATGTCACCCTGGGGAAAGCCCCCTGGGTTAAGGAAGGAATCGTCACCCGGTATGAGATACCTGTTCCGGATTCAGTGGCCGAAAACTATCGTCATAACATAGCGGAAGCGCTTACAAGGTATTCCTCTTCCAAAAAGGATATCCCGCAACCCACTCAGACACGGCTTCTCAACGAGGACACCTCCTTTTTCTCTTCCTTGACCCCCATTAGCCAGGTTAAGAACACCTATATACTCTGTACGTACGATGAAGGATTAATACTTGTTGATCAACACGCGGCCCACGAGAGAGTGATTTTTGAGAGCCTAAGAGAAGGATACCTGAGCTCCAGGATTGCCTCCCAGAGGTTGCTCGTACCCCAACGCATCGAACTGAGCTATAAAGAAGCCAGGTTTTTGGAAGAGTATCTCAATGCATTGCTGGAGGTCGGTTTGGAGATAGAGCCATTCGGCGGGAATACCATCATCATCAAATCGGCCCCCGAGATGCTCATCGATAGCGACTATCGCCAGCTCATGTTGGATATCATTGACGAACTTCATTCTTACGGCAAATCACTGCAATTCGAGGAATCCATCGAGAACATCCTGATGTTAATGGCCTGTCACGCTGCCATCAAAGCAAATCAACACCTGAGCCTGAAGGAGATTGAAACCCTATTACAACAACTGGATCGCGCGGGATCTCCCACCAACTGCCCCCATGGAAGGCCTATTTTGCGAAAGATACCATATAAGGAGATAGACAGGATGTTCAAAAGGGGTTGATCGTACGACTTGCTTAGGGCAAAAAGAAGAGAGGGTTTCTTGGCTTTCTATCTTTTCGGATCTGAAAGTGAAGGTGGGATCCACGAGTCCTTCCAGTACCCCCGACCTCGGCTATTTTCTGGCCTCTCTTAACAATGTCTCCTGCTTTAACCAGGTTAACCTTATTGTGGGCATAGACAGTTACGTAACCGTCTCCATGGCTGATGAGGATTAGATTACCGTATCCCCTTAACCCCCTTTCTCCCCGTCCACTGTATAGTACTTTCCCGTCATCTGAAGCTCTCACTGGCGTCCCTCTTGGTGCAGCTATGTCAATACCATCGTGTTTTTTCCCCTCTCTGATGCCAAATCTCGAGGATATTTCCCCTTCTACAGGCCATATAAACTTACCTTTAGAGTGAAAGATCTCCTCCTTTGGGGGGGCGGCATCTTCTTCCTTTGGTGGGTACAACCTTGCCCGCAAAACCCTTCTCGCCCCAGGGATAAATATCCTCTGGCCTGTTTCAATCTCGGCCGGGTCATCAATAT
This sequence comes from Pseudomonadota bacterium, assembly GCA_043818015.1. Lineage (GTDB taxonomy): Bacteria > Desulfobacterota > UBA8473 > UBA8473 > UBA8473 > JBDRGH01. Next base: position 2,963 of record JBDRGH010000164.1, on the reverse strand, counting down.
CATTGATTTCAGCTATCTCCTGGATATCGACATTATAGGTTTGCGCTATCTTCCAGAGGGTTTCGTTCTTTTGCACCTTATGGTATACACCACATATAGTCCGGGCACAGGCCACAAGGAGCACTGCAAGAGAAAGCGCTATGTATGCCTTTTTGGATGAGACCATTACTCCTTAACGACTTGAAACAGCAGATAATAGGGAAATAGCTTGGGACACGGCTTCTCTTGCGTTGTTGGCTTTTACGATCTCCTTGCCGACATCCCACGTACGTAAACCCACGACTGGTTTTCTTAACTTAAGCGCAATAGCAAGCTCTGACAGAGTACCGTAACCTCCCTCGACTGCGATTAAGGCATCGGAAGAACGTACTACAACAACATTCCTCGCATGTCCTAGGTCGGTGACAATGGGAACATCGATATACTGGTTTGCCTCATCTGCGGAATCACCGGGCAGTATCCCTACTGTCAAACCTCCTTCAAGCTTAGCACCTCTGGCAGCAGCCTCCATTACACCCCCCAGTCCCCCGCAGATTAAGATTGCCTTTGATTTAGCAATCTCTCTGCCAACTTCTTCGGCTATTCTCTCCACTGAAGAAGAACACTGCGCTGCTCCAATTACTCCGATCTGCATCGAGACCTCCGTATCTCTTAAGAATCCGGTGGAACTTTGAACGAACGATCAAAAAATGGGGCTCTTCGCCCATTTAGTTGGTGAAAAGGAGTCAAGGATTCCTCACTTGAATCCTTGACTCCTGAAATCCTCTTAATCCATCAACTAATTTGGAGATGATCCAAAAATGTAACCTGCAAAGTGGAAAAGTCAAAATCGCTTTTCTTCACTTATACCTTGCAATTCGCACTTTGCAATTGCAGCCCTCCTTTTAGGCAGGTCAGAAGAGCCACTTAAGGACAAGAAAACTCAGGATCAAAAGAGCCATGAAGACCGTGGCGAGGATATTAAAGTATCTGTCAATAAATGATTTTATGGCTGGCCCGAAGGCATAGATCAATCCGCCGACCATGAAGAATCTAGCTGACCTACTCAAAATAGAAGCTAGAAAGAAGACAGACAATCTGATCTTACACGCACCGGCAGCGATGGTAAAAACCTTATACGGGATTGGGGTAAATCCTGCCACAGCAACTGCCCAAGCGTCGTATCGGTTGTAGAGTTCCTGGATATAGTGGTACTTATCACCGACGCCGTAAAAGTCTATTATGGGCTGCCCTATAAATTCCATAAACTTAAGGCCTATTAGGTATCCAAACCCACCCCCCAACACCGAACCTACGGAACATACCAGCGCGTATTTAAAGGATTTTTTAGGAATCGAGATGGCCAAGGCGATCAATAAGACGTCTGGGGGGATAGGAAAAACGGAGGATTCAGCAAAGGCCAAGAGAAAAAGCGCCCAAGTCCCATAGGGGGTCTCCGCCCAGTGCAGAACCCAATTATATAACCTCTTTAACATCCTTTTTCACCTGACAGTCCATCCACTCAACTATTATCCACCATGGGCCTCATTTCATATTGCTCTCCACTTATACCAAACCCAAATGTGAAGATGCAAATATCAAGTGAAATCGAAATGCCTGACTTCCAAAAAAAGCAAATCAGCGAGTACTTTTTTTATCTGAACTTTTGCCTTGATATGGTATTTCAGTTTCGGAACTTCTCACACTAATCGAGCCCTCTCAAAAGAGGAATAGTAGGATAGCGATTACAGAGCCCACGTAGATAGCTCTTCTATGAACGGGTAGTGTGTCAGATCCAGGTGCAGTGGGGTTATCGAGACGCAGTTTTGAGCGATAGCCTGAAAATCCGAGTCTTTTATCTCCTCGAACCCGAGATTACTATTTCCGATCCAGTAATATTTCTCACCTCGAGGGTCCACCTTTTCAACAATGGAACCGCCATGGATCCTTTTGCCCTGTCTGGTAATTCTGTAAGGGATTGCTCCGTCCATCTCAGCATGAGGTACGTTCACGTTGAGAAAGGTGCCTTTCCGAAGTCCGTTCTTAAGGATATGTTGAGCCAGTCTTACAGCGAAATGAGCGGCAGTCTTGAATTTAAAGTCTTTGTCCGAAACCAGAGAGATCGCAAAAGACGGTATGCCAAGCATGGTCGCCTCCATAGCAGCGGAAACGGTCCCGGAATAGGTAATATCACCTCCCAGATTTGCACCCTTATTGATTCCTGATACAATTAAATCAGGTTGCCCCTTCAAGAACGTGTTAACACCGAGGTTGACGCAGTCTGTCGGCGTGCCATCAACCGAATAGTGCTGAGGGGCAATCTCTTTTACACGAAGGGGTCGGTGCAGCGTTAAAGAATGGCTGGCAGCACTCATTTCTCTCTCAGGAGCTACGACCCACACATCTGCCATAGACCTAAGAGCAGTGGCCAGAGTTACCAAACCCTGAGAATGGATTCCATCATCATTTGTTACCATTATCTTCAATTTCATCACCTAAAGCACAAATAGGAAAATGGGAATAGCGAGTACCCACGTCCCATTTTCCTATTTTCCCAAAGATTCTTTAAAAAAGTTAGGAGCACCCGTGTAATTAATAGTAACCACCCTTCCGACTATATAATCAAGATTTGGTCAAAAGTCAAGCAGTAATGGGAATTTCACTGATGTTTGCCTTATTGTCAGGGGCCTATAACCACAGCTACGTTCCCTCATAATGCTTGGGTGGCTTTTGCCCCCAAGGTACCTAGTTCACCCTGAAAAATGGAAAACTTCCTTTGAAGCGAAGACGATCAGGATTCTTGGGGTACCCGCCTCTGGCGGATCAAAAAACCGGTGCCTCGGAGCGGAACGGGGAGGTCAACGATCTAAAAGACTGGACTTTATTCGATAATTGTGGTATCAAGAAAAGCTAGAGTCAAATACTAGTAACGGGTGGTTACCCCATGATCACACAGGGTGACGATCCGGGCACTTTTCCCTGAT
>JBDRGH010000163.1:0-11436 GCA_043818015.1 Pseudomonadota bacterium | reverse complement strand
GTTCTTGCGAAAAAACGGGATTGAATTTGTTATCGATAGTTCAAATAGAGAGAATATCTACCTTCGCAACAGGGTTCGTAATACCCTGATGCCGATATTGGCGAAGGAATATAACCCTGGTATCGTGCAAAGCTTGGTTCATACCTCGGAAATCTTGAGAAAGGAAGATGAATTCCTCGATAGAATTGCCTCCGATCTCTTCTCGAAAGTCTGCGTTTCCGGGGAGAAACAATCGGTTACCCTCGATGTTATACACCTGCGCAATTTAGACGAATCCATGCAGACTCGGATAGTACAAAAAGCGATAAAATCCTGTCTGGGCGACCTAAACCGGGTTACCTATGAGCATTTGGAATCCATAGCGGGAATACTATCCGGCAGGGGAGCCAATAAATACCTCAATCTGCCCAGAGGACTTGTCGTTGAGAAGAGATACAACGAATTGGTAATAGGAAAGAAAGCCGGGGAGATATCTTTTCATTATTCTTTTTCTAAAATCCCCCATCTTGTGAACCTGAAGGAGATTGACAAGAAGGTGGAATTCAAGATTATTCCACGAAATGAACACGTGAACTTAAGCGTTGACCGTAAGGTAGCATTCATGGATTATGGCCAGGTTAAGTTTCCAATTGTTATCAGAAACTTTAGGGAAGGAGATAGGTTTCAACCAATGGGCTTAAAGGGCACGAAGAAACTGAAGGATCTCTTCATAGACAGTAAAATACCTAAGTCGTTCCGAAGAAAGATTCCCCTTCTGGTCTTCGATGATTTGATAGCATGGGTCATAGGCTTAAGGATAGACCATAGGGTGATGGTGAGAGACTGTACCAGGGAGATTCTTGAAGTGAGAATGTTGTGAAAAGGTCGGGTTGATGACAAACTACTTTTTGTTTGTAATTTGCAATTTTATATTATATATTTTGAGGGATGGTTGATGAAGCTTACTTCTTGCACTTTTCCGCGCGAACCATCCAGGATGACGGTTGGTGTCAGACATAGTTGAAGGAGAAAAATGAATCCGTTTTACAAGAATATGGCCCTATGGCTTGTTATTACCCTAATGATGATACTGCTGTATCAGCTCTTTAGCAAACCCCGGGAGGCACATGACAAGATTGTATTCAGTGAATTCATAACTGCACTTGAAAAGGGTAATATCTCTGAGGTTGAGATCCAAGGGGAGAGTATCCAGGGCAAGTACATGGATGGAAGGGTATTCAAAACCTATGCCCCACAAGATCCTGATCTAATTAGAAACCTGAGGACAAAGGGCGTCAGAATATCTGCCAAACCGAGGGAAGAGTCTCCCTGGTATTTTACTGCCCTTATCTCCTGGTTCCCGATGCTTCTGCTCATCGGTGTGTGGATACTCTTTATGAGACAGATGCAGGCTGGGGGTAGGGCAATGTCGTTTGGAAAGAGCAGGGCCCGATTGCTCTCACAGCACCAGCATACGGTGACCTTCCAAGACGTAGCCGGCATTGACGAGGCGAAAGAGGAGTTGCAGGAGATTATAGAGTTCTTGAAAAATCCCAAGAAATTCACAAAATTGGGTGGAAGGATCCCCAAAGGGGTGCTCTTGATGGGTGCACCGGGTACTGGAAAGACATGCTGGCAAGAGCGATTGCCGGAGAGGCAAATGTGCCCTTTTTCAGTATCAGCGGGTCAGACTTTGTTGAGATGTTTGTAGGAGTAGGGGCATCTCGAGTTAGAGATCTCTTTATCCAGGGAAAGAAGAACGCTCCCTGCATTATATTTATCGACGAGATTGATGCTGTGGGACGACATCGTGGAGCCGGACTGGGAGGAGGGCATGATGAAAGAGAGCAGACACTGAATCAGTTACTTGTCGAGATGGACGGATTTGAGTCAAACGAAGGTGTAATTCTCATCTCGGCTACCAACAGACCTGATGTCTTGGATCCAGCGTTGATGCGACCGGGGAGATTTGATCGCCAGGTTGTAGTCCCCCCACCCGATGTAAGGGGAAGAGAGGGCATACTGAAGGTCCATACGGCGAGGACACCGATGGCCGATAGTGTGAACCTGCAAGTCATATCCAGAGGGACCCCTGGTTTCACGGGAGCCGATTTGGAAAACCTGGTGAATGAAGCGGCTCTGTTGGCAGCAAGGAAAGATAAGATAAAAGTAGACATGACGGATTTCGAGGAAGCAAAAGACAAGGTTATGATGGGTGTTGAAAGAAGGAGCATGATCATCAGCCCTGAGGAGAAACGTAACACAGCCTACCACGAATCGGGCCATGTATTGGTTGCCAAGTTGATACCGGGTACAGACCCGATCCATAAAGTAACTATAATACCGAGGGGTAGATCCTTGGGCCTGACGCAACAACTACCTCTAGATGAAAAGCACACATATCCCAAAGATTACTTGTTGAATAACATAGCCATCCTGCTCGGAGGACGAGCGGCTGAGGAGATAGTCTTGGGAAATCTCACGACGGGTTCTGGGAATGACCTGGAAAGATCTACCGATTTGGTAAGGAAAATGGTTTGTGAGTGGGGGATGAGTGAGGAATTAGGCCCTCTCACCTTTGGCAAGAAAGAGGAGCAAATTTTCCTGGGGAGAGAGATTGCCCAGCATCGTGATTATAGTGAGGATACAGCTATAAAGATCGACAGGGAGGTTAGAAGGATCGTTACTGAGTGTTATCAGAGAGCAAAAGAACTCTTAGCTGACAACGTCCATCTCATCCATGAGCTTGCCAATTCACTACTGGAGAAAGAGGTTCTTGACGGGGTGGCGATCGATGAGATACTGAAGAAAACAAGAGATGAGAAAAAGACGGGGGAAGTCAAAGAGGTAAAAAGACCTAAAAGAAAAAGGACGCCCCAGAAATCATAGGGATTGGGAGATTCCGGATGATTCATAATCCCAGAGTCCTGAGGATTAACTCCAGGGAAGAGATAGAACGGGAGCTAGAAGAGATGGGAGTCGATCCTTCCAGCATCGATTCCATATTTCCCAAGATGCTACACTTCAATTTGAAGCTGCAGGATGTTGACCGTAAGGCGGCGAATATTCTGAGGGAGGAGATGCGCCAAATTGGAGGTGATTTTGCTTCTGCCCCGGAAGCTATCAATCACAGCGTTGAATCGACCGATGTCATCCTGAGCGGAAACTACCATGACTTTGAAAGACTTATCGAAAAGGTTAAAGATACCGCATTTGGGCTAGACGGCTTGAGAGATGACATTCAAGAAGCCATAGATAACCACTATAGAGATGGTTTCGTCGTGAGATGCAAGAAGACTGATCTAAAGGTCAGCGAGAGGACCCACATTATGGGGGTCATAAACGTAACCCCCGACTCTTTTTCAGATGGGGGGTTATTCTTCGATTCGGACCGGGCCGTTGCCCATGGCCTCCAATTGGTTGATCAGGGAGCTGATATCATAGATATTGGGGGAGAAACGACAAGACCAGGCTCCACACCAATCAGTGCTGAAGCAGAGATAAATAGGGTTATCCCGGTGATAGAGAGACTTGCACCGAGAACTGCTGTACCCATTTCAGTAGATACGTATAAATCAGTTGTAGCAGAAAAGGCCATCGAAGCCGGAGCCGAGATAATCAATGACATAAGCGGCCTGCATTTCGATCCAAAAATGGCTGAGATTGCTGCCCACTATGATGTTCCCATCGTCCTCATGCATATCAGGGGAACTCCTCTGAACATGCAGCAAAACCCCTTTTATAAGTCCTTGACTGGGGAGATCATTGAATATCTGAGGGAGAGCATTGAAATGGGTGAGAGAGCAGGCGTAGATCCTGATAAGATCATTATAGACCCTGGGATTGGATTTGGAAAGTCTCTCGATGAAGGACATAACCTGAGGATAATCAGCAAATTATCAGAATTCAAAAGTCTAGGCAAACCCATTCTTGTGGGCCCTTCAAGAAAGGCATTTATCGGCAAAATACTCGATTGTGATGTGACAGAAAGGGAGGAGGGAACTGCCGCTGCCGTATCGGCAGCAATACTCAATGGGGCCAATATTGTGAGGGTTCATAATGTGGGTATGATGAAGAAGGTTGTAAAGGTAGTCGATGCTATCAAGAAATCAACTTCGTTTGAAAAGACATAGCCATGGAGGATGTCATGGGGAAATTGTTTGGGACAGATGGTGTCAGAGGAGTTGCGAATGTTGAGCCCATGACCGTTGAGACGGCGATGCAGTTAGGAAGAGGGATCTCCTATGTATTCAAGAATGAACAGAGAAGACATAGGATCGTCGTTGGAAAAGATACCCGTCTTTCTGGATACATGATCGAAAACGCCCTTGCCGCTGGAATCTGTTCCATGGGTGTTGATGTCTTGCTGGTTGGCCCTCTTCCGACCCCCGGGATCGCTTTCATCACAGCCAGTATGAGAGCAGATGCGGGGGTGGTAATTTCTGGATCTCACAATCCTTTTCAAGACAACGGAATAAAATTTTTCTCTAGAGACGGTTTTAAACTGCCAGATGAATTGGAGATGAAGATCGAGGAGTTGATCTTCGGCGGTAAGATTGATTCTCTCCGCCCAACAGCCTCAGAGGTTGGAAAGGCCTTTCGTATAGACGATTCTGCCGGTAGATATATAGTCTTTCTCAAGAACACATTTCCGAAGGACTTGTCATTAGATGATTTAAAGATCGTCCTGGATTGTGCAAATGGCGCAGGTTATAGGGTAGCTCCCGCCGTTTTCGGAGAACTGGGAGCGGAACTGGTCACGTTAGGCATTGAACCCAACGGAGAAAACATTAACTTAAACTGTGGTTCGTTACATCCTGAGGTAATCAGTAACGCAGTTAAGGAACACAAGGCCGACCTGGGGATAGCCTTTGATGGAGACGCTGACAGGGTCATCTTCGTTGATGAAAACGGAAAGCTTTTGGATGGCGATCACATCATGGCAATCTGTGGACACGAGATGATACGGAAGAAGAAACTCAAAAAGAACACCGTGGTTACCACGGTAATGAGCAATATGGGGCTCGATATAGTTCTCAAGAAGTTTGGGGGAAAGGTCGTCAGGACGGCGGTAGGAGACAGGTATGTAGTAGAAGAGATGGTTAAAAACGGTTACAACTTCGGTGGCGAAAAATCTGGCCACGTTGTATTTCTCGATTATAACACCACGGGTGATGGAATTATCTCCGCATTACAGGTATTGTCCATTATGAAGAGAAATGATAAGAGATTATCGGAGTTGGCCCAAATCATGGAACCGCTCCCCCAGGTTTTGTTAAATGTAAGAGTAAGAGAAAAGAAAGCGATAGATGACATCCCTGAAATAGCCACTAGAATAAAAAAAGTGGTACAAAAGCTGGGAGACACCGGTCGGGTTCTCGTTCGATTTTCAGGAACGGAACCGATCTTGAGAATAATGGTAGAAGGAGAGGATGAAGCTAAAATCTCTGCTATGGCTGAAGAGATTGCCGATAGTGCAAAGAAGGTTCTGGGCGGTAACCCCCCGGAGGAAGATTAAGTGGCGAAGTTATCAGTAAACGTCGACCATGTTGCAACTATCAGAGAAGCAAGAAGGATAGCCGACCCTGATCCCGTGACAGCGGCAGCAATAGCCGAACTCGCCGGTGCCGATGGCATTATAGTTCACCTGAGGGAAGACCGAAGGCATATTAAGGATAGGGACCTGAGGTTGCTGAGAGAGACAATCAAGACAAAGCTGAATTTAGAGATGGCATCAACTGAAGAAATGGTCAAAATAGCTCTTGATGTTCAACCCCATATGGTAACCGTGGTACCAGAAAGGAGGCAAGAGCTAACCACCGAAGGTGGACTGGACATCAATCTCAATAAAGGATTCCTAGAAGATTCCATAAAATTGCTTAAAGAAGGGGGAATAGTCGTCAGTCTTTTTATCGATCCCGATATAGACCAAATTAAGGCTGCCCACAGAGTCAGTGCCGATTATGTAGAAATCCATACCGGTAGGTTCTGCGAGGCAACGGACAGAGTCGAGGAAGGCAGAGAACTCGATAGGATTCTGACCTCTGTCAAGATGGCAGCAAAATTGAAACTGGGGGTAAATGCTGGGCACGGCTTAAACTACCAGAATATCAAGAGGTTAGTCGGTATCGATGGGATAGAGGAGTTCAGTATTGGTCACAGTATAATATCGAGGGCTCTATTCGTCGGTTTAGACCGGGCAGTTAGAGAGATGATTGACCTAATAAATTCACCCGCCCTAAGATACTCCAAATAATGCCTTTTTTCCACTTAACCCAGGTTGTTCCTGTTTAAAAAGGACATGCTTTCGTATGATTATAGGGATAGGTATAGATATTGTCAAGATAGCAAAGATGGAAGAAGTTCTTACGAAATGGAAACACCGTTTTGCGAACAGGATTTTTACAGAAGGGGAGAGGGATTACTGTGTGAACAGGAGATTGCCGAGCCAGCATTTCGCTGCGCGCTTCGCCGCTAAAGAGGCATTTCTAAAGGCCTTGGGAGCAGGAATGGGTGCAGGGATACCGTGGAAAGATATCGAAATCATTACCAATCCAGTAGGTAGTCCTTCACTTGAGTTGCACGGAAAAGCGAGAGAAAGCTCTTGTAACAAAGGAGTCAAGAAGATTCTCGTAAGCTTGTCCCATGATGATGAGCATGGAGTTGCAGAGGTGGTACTGGAGGGTTAGGTTGAAGGTAGTTACCGGTGAAATTATGCAGAAGCTGGATAGAAAGGCCATCGAAGAATGCGGCATTCCTGGAATCGTTTTGATGGAAAATGCTGGAAGAGGTGCCACCGAGATAGTTGAAAGATACTACCCCAGACTCCCTGATAAAAAAGTTGCAATCTTTGCCGGTAAAGGAAATAATGGGGGTGATGGTTTTGTCATTGCCAGACATCTTTTTAATAGGGGTGTTAACGTAAAGGTATATCTGTTGGCGGCGGGAGATAGTTTGCAGGGGGATGCGAAGGTTAACTTTCATATTGTGAGGAACTTGGGTATAGATCTCTTTGAGTTGGAGGGGAAAAATTCCCTGGATTTGGTTAGGGGTGAAATAAAAGGCTACGATTTGATTATCGATGCCATTTTCGGGACAGGGTTAGACTCGGAGGTAAGGGGTATCTTCAGAGAGGTGATAGATATTCTGAACCAGACAGATGTCCCAAAGGTTGCTGTTGACATACCCTCCGGGCTGAGCGCCGATACCGGAAAGATCTTAGGCAACTGTATAAAAGCAAACGTGACCGTAACCTTTGGTCACCCCAAGCTAGGACTATTTATCCAACCAGGATCAGGGTATGTGGGGAACCTGGAGGTAATTGATATAAGCATTCCCAAATACTTGATTGAGGAAGTAAAGACACAGAACTTCCTCATTGAGAGAGATGGACTAAGATCTCTACTTAAGCCCCGAGGTCTCAATTCCCATAAAGGAGACTTTGGGCACCTTCTCGTGGTCGCAGGGTCCACCGGGAAAACCGGAGCTGCCGCTCTAACCTGTCGGGGAGCGATGCGAGTTGGAGTTGGACTTGTTACCCTGGGCACCCCCGAAAGCCTTAATCCTATAATGGAACATAAGCTGACAGAGGTGATGACCGAACCCCTAGCGGAAAGTACCCCCGGTTTCTTGGGTATGGCAGCCTTTGAGAAGATCATGGAACTAACAAGGAAAAAGGGCGCATTGGCTCTGGGGCCCGGGATATCTACAGCGAACGAAACCGTGGGGCTTGTGCATCGGATCATAAAAGAAGTCGCCATCCCGGTCATAGTTGATGCCGATGGTTTAAGTGCTCTGTCCAGGGACGTAGATGTTTTGAAGGAGGCAAAGGTACCTTTGGTCTTGACGCCTCATCCAGGAGAGATGGCAAGATTGATGGATACCTCCGTAGGGGAAATCCAGGAGGACAGGTTAGGAGCTTCCCGTAGATTTGCGAAGGAGTACAATGTCTGTCTTGTTTTGAAGGGTTTCAGAACGATCATAGCCGATCCCGAGGGGAACGTCTATATCAATCCTACGGGGAATCCAGGAATGGCTACCGCTGGTATGGGAGATGTATTGACGGGTATGCTCTCAAGTTTTGTTGCCCAGGGGTTGGACATTGTGGACGCTGCAAAGTTAGCGGTTTTTTCCCATGGATTAGCAGGGGATATTATAGCCTCTGAGAGAGGACAGGTAGGTTTGCTTGCCACAGATGTCATAGAAAGAATGCCAGTGGTTCTGAATGAATTAACAAGGCCTGGCGCGACATAGAATCCAGTACCGTTGATGAAAGGAAAACGAACGAAAATAAAGCTCGTTACTCCGCAAGCTACCCTCGAATTCGGAGAGCTTCTGGGGAAATATCTCACGGCCGGTGACTGTGTGGCACTGATCGGGGATTTGGGGACAGGAAAGACCCAACTAGCAAAAGGACTGGCCCGAGGCTTGGGGGTACCCGGAGAGTATTACATAACGAGTCCCACATACACCATTATCAATGAATACCCGGGGAGGATTCCCCTCTACCATTTTGACCTTTACCGCTTGGGGGAGAGTTCAGACCTGGAGGATCTCGGATATGAAGAATATTTTGATGGAAGGGGTGTTACGGTAATTGAATGGGCAGAGAAGATAACCCATCTCTTACCAGAAAATCGTATGGAGATTCATCTTCGCCGCCTAAAAAGGGACGTTAGAGGACTGGAGGTTATTGGGTTTGGAGATCATTATGAGGAAATACTCGATGAGATAGCACGTGTATCAAAGTAGAATTTCTCTGCGAACTTGAGGAAAAGAGTGAAGGAGGAGACATGAAAATCTTAGACGAAGCTTTGAAGAAAGGGCAGAGCGCACTTTCTGAATACCAGTCAAAAAAGTTTTTGGCTTCCTATGGTATTCCAATAACGAGAGAAAAGTTGGTGAACACAAAAGAAGAGGCTATTCAGGCGGCAAAAGGTATCGGGTTTCCTGTCGTATTGAAAGCCTGTGCTCCAGAGATAACACATAAGACAGAGCTCAACGTCATTGAGCTTGATGTAAGGGACGAGACAGCCGTTGCAGATGCCTATGATAGAATCACTAACCACAAGGGTATTTCCATAGACAGCATATTGGTTCAAGAGATGATCAAGGGTGAGAGAGAACTGGTTGTCGGTTTAACCCGTGACCCCCAATTTGGTCCCTGTGTGATGTTTGGGTTGGGCGGAATCTTCACAGAGATTCTCAATGATGTTTCTTTCCGGATAGCCCCGTTAGAAAAGAGGGATGCCTTGGAGATGGTAAGAGAGATTAGAGGGCATAAGATCCTAGATGCCTTTCGCGGCAAGCCCGCGGTTGATCTGGATATTCTCTGTGACACACTAATATCCTTGGGTAACATTGGTTTAGAGTTTGACCAGATTAAGGAGATAGATATAAACCCATTGATAATAGATGGTGACAAACCCGTTGCCGTTGATGCATTAGTTGTACTAAATGTATAGAGGGATGGTAACAGTCCGCCCGGATCACATAACAGGGGCTCCAAGGAAGAATAGTTGGCTAGTGATCCCAGGGAGCGGTTTATGTTATATGGATTATTGTTCGCTTGGAAAGGGATGATTGGATGATATGAAAAGCAAAATAATACCTATGGATAGGGCAATTAAAGAATTTCTAAGTGATGGTGATGTGGTCTACATTGGAGGTTTCATTCAACACCAACCATATGCTGCCATACATGAGATCATACGACAGAGGAAAAAGGGATTAACGGTATCAACATGTGCAGGCTTGATAGCGCTGGATCTGCTCATAGGAGCCGGTTGTGTAGATAAAGTAATTACTACATATATCTGGAACCCGTTACCTAAGCCGGCCCATGCCTTCAGAAGATGTATAGAAAAGGGGATCCCGCACGAAATCCAGATGGAAGAATACTCTATCTTGAGCCTTACCCTGTCTTACTTTGCTGGCGCCCTCAATTTGCCGTTCATTGCTACAAAGACCCTAATGGGTTCCGATTTCACGAACTACTCCACGTTTCTCGGTGAAAATAAGCTCAGAATAATAGAATCTCCCTTCAATGGAGAAAAGGTATGCCTGATACCACCGTTGAGACACGATGTAGGGATAATTCAGGTCCAGAGGGCTGATAAAGAAGGTAATGCTCAGACCTGGGGGATAATGGGGGAGAGTAAGTATGGTATAAACTCCTGTTCAAAAGTGATTATTTGTGCTGAAGAGATTGTGGACACGGAGGTCATCAAGAGGGATCCCGGTCGTACTATAATCCCTGGTTTCAAAGTAAGTGCTGTGATTGAAGAACCATGGGGAAGCCACCCATCATATGTAACTGGTTATTACGATATAGATTGGAGATACTTTTCTTTTTATGATGGGGCTACAGAGACCGTGGAACGTTTCGAAGGCTATCTGGCAGAATGGGTTTATGGTGTTAAGGATAGAAAGGAGTATATAAGAAAGATGGGTAGAAAGAATCTTGATGCATTAAGACCGAAATCTTGGAGCGGCAAGTCAGTTGACTACGGATACTGTGATAAGTACCAGGAGGATTATCTATCATGAAATACTCGAAAGACTATACATCCATCGAGATGATGATAGTGGCTGGATCGAGAGAGATAGAGAACGGCCAAATATTGATGGTAGGTACCCAGTGGCCAATCATTACAACGTTACTCGCCAAAAAGACCCACGCGCCCGACGTAACAATCTGTTATGAAGGTGGGGTTGTTCTCGGATCTATTCCGGACAGGATCCCTCTCTTTACGGGTGATCCGTGCATAGCATCTCACTCGGTATTGTTGAATGATGCTTTAGACACCCTCGGGATGATACTCCATGCGGGGTACCCTGATATCGCCTTCCTTCCTGCCGCCAATGTAGATAAGTATGGTAATATCAACACCACTTGTTTTGGAAACTATTCAAAACCGAAATTTCGCCTCGGTGGTAGCGGCGGTGCCTGCGACTTCGGTAGCCTGGCAAAAAGGGTCATCACGATGCTGGAACATGAGAGGCAGAGGTTTCCAGAAAGGGTAGATTTTATAACAACGCCGGGATATCTAGGTAGGTCAAACTCAAGACAAGAGGCGGGCTTAAGACCCGGTACCGGTCCTTGGGCCGTTATAACCACACTTGGAGTTTTTAGGTTCAATGATGAAACCAAGGAGATGTACGTAGATAGTTACTATCCGGGAGGAAGTGTAGAAGAGGTTAAGAAAGGGTTCCAGTGGGATATAAAGGTATCGGAGAACGTGAAGGTAGCTGATCCCCCGGCAGAGGAAGAGATACGGATATTGCGAGAAGAGATAGACCCACTTGGAATGTACTTGAGAAATAACAAGGCAAAAACAATCTCTGCCCTCTGACACTATCCTCAGTGTCGTAACCACTCCAAATCCTTTAGGAAAAACATAACATATTGATATTACAGGTAAATTTGCTTGCTTAAGGACTGGGCAATTAGGTGAG
>JBDRGH010000162.1:0-10680 GCA_043818015.1 Pseudomonadota bacterium | reverse complement strand
CTATATTAACCATATATCCGGTGGGGAATACGATAGCCGATTCGCACCCTTTGAACTTTGCTATCTTCTTTTCCAATTCCTCGTGGATCTCCATATTCCCGGAGATCAACCGGGAACCACAGGCCCCTGTGCCATATTCTTTTAAGGCCGAGGCTGCAGCCTCTTTCAATTTGGGGTGAGTAGCCAGGCCCAAGTAGTTATTGGATGACAAGAGGATTACCTCTCTACCATCTATCAACACCGTTGCATCTATAGGCCCCACAATCCTCTTTAGATTTCTGTAGAGGCCGAACTCTTTCAGGCTATCTATCTCTCGTTTAATGGTTCGCTCTGTGGCTACGCTCATGGTAGTTACCGCTCGAGGGAACTACTGTTACCGCCTACCCCTCTGTGGCGTATGTAATCGAGTTGAAGGTGACGTTCAGCAACTCATCCAGCTCTTCCCGCGTAATACTCAAAGGGGGCATAAGGACTATTACATCGCCAAGGGGCCGAATTATCACACCCCTTCTTCTCGCCTCCATGGCAACCTTTATGCCCGTCTTATTCCGCGGAGGATAGGGTTCCTTTGAATCCCTGCCTGAAACCAGTTCTATCCCCACCATAAACCCTTTCTGCCGTATGTCTCCCACGCACTCCAGATCCCAGAACCTTTCAAGACCCTTTCCCAGGAATTCGATCTTCTCCTGAAGCTTTACCAGGGTCCTCTCTTTTTCAAAGATATCGAGACTGGCCAGTGCCGCAACACAGGCCAGGGGATTTCCCGTATAGGTATGACCGTGAAAGAAGGTCTTAAAGTCATCGTATTCTCCTAAGAATGCATTATAGATCTCATCAGTAGTTATAGTAGCTGCCAAGGGGAGGTAACCACCAGTAATCCCTTTACCCAAGGTGAGAATGTCGGGTGCTACGTCCTCGTGTTCGCATGCGAACATCTTGCCAGTCCGACCAAATCCCACAGCAACCTCATCGGCGATCAAGGGAACATCGTATCTCGTACAGAGTTCTCGTACTCCTCGTAGAAAACCCGGGGGAGAAACTAACATCCCTGCGGCGCCCTGAACCATGGGTTCGATAATCAGAGCCGATACCTCATGACAATGCTTCTCTAACAACTCTTCCATTCGAGTCAGACATTCAAAGGTACAGGAGGGATACTTTTTCCCGAGACTGCAACGGTAACAATACGGAGATTCCCCCTTTACACAATCAAACAACAGGGGTTCATACGTTCTATGGAAGAGGTCGATCCCTCCGACACTTACAGCACCTACGGTATCACCGTGGTAAGCATTCTTTAGCGACATGAACTTTTTCCTTCCGGAAGACCCACCCGGTTTTTGCAGCCAATATTGAAACGCCATCTTTAATGCAATCTCTACCGCCGTCGCGCCGCTATCAGAGTAAAATACCTTATTGAGCCCCCCGGGGGTTATCTCTACCAGCCTCTTGGCAAGCTCTATGGCAGGCGGATGAGATAGACCAAGAAGGGTGCTATGGGAGACCTTCTTTACCTGTTCCAGTATTGCCTGGTTTATCTCTTGCCGAGAATGCCCGTGTACGGTGACCCACAGAGATGATATGCCATCCAGGTATCTGTTACCATATATATCCCATAGGAATGAACCATCTCCTCGTTCTATAATGAGGGGCGTTTCTTCAACGTAATCCTTCATCTGCGTAAACGGATGCCATATATATCGCTTATCATTTTGTTCAAGTTCCAGGTGCTTACTCTTGACTTCCAAGCTTCTTCTCCTCTCAGCCTCTCCTATCCCATCTTGAAGTTCGTTCAATCATGATTCATAAGACATTTGCTAAACCTTTAGGTCCCTGAATTTCCTAAGCATCTCACTCGAATCCTTGAACCCTCGACCCCTTGAATCCTGATCATTCAATAGTTATTCCGATAGCCCTCTGCTCCGTTGGGGGCTCAACATCAAATCCTCTATCAACTGCAAGTCCTCTTTGGGATCACTGCCGGGTGTCGTCAGATAATCGCCTATCATTGTTGCATTTGCACCAGCCAAGTACATAAGAGGCTGGACACCTCTCAAATTCCTCTGCCTTCCGCCACATACCCTTATATCTCTTCTAGGATGGATAAATCGGAAGATGGCTATGATCTTCAAAATCTCCATCGGGGGAATAGGCGGAGCATTTTCTACGGGAGTTCCGGATATTGGATTGAGAAAATTGAGGGGGATGGAATCAACTTCCAGTTCTCTCAGGGTAAAGGCGAATTCGATCCTCTGCTTCGGAGTTTCCCCGAGGCCAAATATTCCACCACAGCAAACCCTGAATCCCTCTTCTTTTGCTATCTGAACTGTCTCTACTCGTTCCCGGTAAGAATGGGTTGTACATACCCTGGGAAAGAAACTCTCTGCTGTTTCCAGGTTATGATGGTAGCTCTGAAGCCCCGCCTTTTTTAACTCACGGGCAGCCTCTCTTGTAAGCGTTCCTAATGAGGCGCATCTTCCAATGGCTACGTTCGAGGACATATCCTCAATCGTTGAATAGAGAGTTCCCAATTCTCCAGGACTTGCAATGCGTCTCCCGCTTACGACGATACCAAACCTGTTTGCTCCCATATGATATGCTTCTTTTGCCTTTTCTAGAATCCCCTCCTTCTTGACCAGAGGGTATCTATCGATATGAGTGTGGTAGTGAGCCGATTGGGAGCAAAATATGCAGTCTTCACTACAACTCCCCGATTTTGCGTTTATAATAGCGCAAAGGTCAATGGTGGAACCTTTGAATTCTGCTCGAATGCGATTGGCAAAACTGATTAAGGAGACTATGTCTCTTTGTTCTTTCACCTCCAACATGCGTAATGCTTCCCCAGAGGTAACCTCTCCTGACTGAAGTATCCTATCCGTTAATGCACCAAGAAATTTTAACACCTTGAAATCTCCTTTAAATCGGCGCTCGAAACCCGAATTTATTACGATAACCGCCTTACCAATTAATGTCAACCATTCCGAGGAGTAGGGTTTACAAATAGCTCAAAAAAATTTCATCCGGTAACCCTCAAGGAAACATCACCACTCAAAATCCTCTTTCTCCTACCCCTACTATCTCGAAG
Organism: Pseudomonadota bacterium; assembly: GCA_043818015.1. GTDB lineage: Bacteria > Desulfobacterota > UBA8473 > UBA8473 > UBA8473 > JBDRGH01. The sequence goes on along the minus strand of JBDRGH010000162.1, from coordinate 7,595 downwards.
AATGAGACAACCATCCTCATCCACAGACTCAGCAATCCCCTCCTCCACAGTGTCAAAACAGGTTATCCTGACCGGTTTTCCGGTTATTAAAGAGTACCTGTTCCATTCATCACGTATCTGGGAAACCTTACCCTCTGTAAGCACATTGTAGCCTTTTTCTATCTCTTCTAGAATAGAACGGAGAAGCTCTATCCGGGAAACCTTCTTACCCAAAACGTTGGAGAGGCTTGTAGCAGAATCCTTAATCTCCGAACAAATCGTAGGATCAAAGTTCACATTTAACCCTATCCCGACAACCACAAAGTCCACCCGATCCTGCTCAGCACTAAACTCCGTCAGGATCCCCCCTGCTTTTCTGTTGCCTATGTAAATGTCGTTGGGCCATTTTATGAGAGCATTTAGCCTGGTAGTACTTCTAATTGCCTTAACTATGGCCAGGGAAGTAAGCATCGTTAAGGAGAATACCTGCGAAGGCTGAACCCTGGTCCGAAAGATGAGAGAAATTAGAATATTTTTGTACGCAGGGGATAACCAGTCTCTATCGAGCCTACCCCTTCCCTTGGTTTGCTCTTCGGCAATGACAACAGTTCCTTCTCTAGCCCCATCCATTGCCAGCCTTTTGGCGACCACGTTCGTTGATTCAGCCTTTGGATAATAAAAAATCTCTTGTCCTATAAAGGATGTTTTGAGGCCGTCTTTTATCGATATCGGAATAAGCTTATCAGGAGGGATGACCAAGTGATAGCCCAGTCTCGGCTGCGCTTCGATGCAAAACCCCTCTTTTCTCAGTCTACATACCTGTTTCCAGACCGCTGCCCTTGAGATATTTAAATCCCTCGCAATCCGCTCACCAGATATGTACCCCTCGGCAACTTTGAGTAATCGTAGTATCGCTTCACTGCTGTTCGTAAAAGACATACGGCCCTTTGAGACAACCCATGTTCTGAAAAAGTACCCGTGAGAGTAACTTCATAAATTTTTTGGGGAACCCACCTTAGCGAGTGTAATTTAGAAAATTAACATGTTTGACCCGCCAAAGGCGGGGAGTTTGTTAATTTTCCATGGAACGAGCTTAGATGGGTCAATAGATTTATGCGGAAGCGAACAGGGAGTACTTTTTCAAAACCTTTACACCGTTTCAACGAACCCGACTCTTCGCAATATCCTTATGAGCCGGTATAACTCCAAAACCGTCGGCAGTAATAATGGCCCGCTTCACTGCCTCCATTATTGCCTCTTCAGCCAGAAGACCGACGATATTGACGTCCACCTTCAGTTTGCGTGTAGAAAGGGCGATAACCAAGTCCCCATCAGATGATAAGTGTATCGGAGATATTGTCTTAGCAAATCCTGTATGGGCCATCTGGGCCACCTTGATAGCTTGCCTTTTAGTCAAAAGGGCATTGGTAGCCACGACCCCCAGGGTCGTATTCTGGAAGAATTCCTCTTTGCCTTTTACCCCCTTTTTTATGTGTTCAAAAGAGTTCACAAACCTCTGTCCGTCCTCGGTATCCCTGGCCCCGGCAAGTATCTCTCCATTTTCATTGTTGACCACATCACCGAAGGCATTTACCACCACTGCTGCACCAACAACCAGACCGTTCGTGAGCCTTTTTGAAGCCGTCCCAAAACCCCCTTTCATTGCCCTTTCGATTCCGAAGAGTTTCCCAACTGTGGCGCCAGTGCCTACTCCAATACTGCCCTCCTTGACCTTTCCAGCCCTCGCGTTCTTGCATGCCTTGTAGCCCATCTCCTTATTGGGGCGAGCCCTGTAGTTTCCGAGAGAGAGGTCATAGATTATAGCTGTGGGCACGATGGGAACGTTCGTGGCAGATGTGGGAAACCCTTTTCCCTTCTCTTCTAAATACGCCATGACCCCTCCGGCGGCATCGAGACCAAAAGCACTTCCCCCGGATAGGAGAACGGCGTGGACCTCTTCAACCAGATGCTGCGAGTGGAGTGAGTCTGTTTGACGTGTTCCCGCCGCCGATCCTCGGATATCGATGCCCCCGGTTGCCCCATCTTCACAAAGGATCACGGTGCAACCCGTTAGTCCTTCAAGGTCACTCGCGTGCCCTACCTTAATCCCTTCCACATCTGTTATTGCATTAAACATCTAAACACCTTTGACCTTAACCTACCAATAATAAACGAGTAGAATAGCTATACAAAGAACCACTCATTGCAATCGGCTGAAAACCAGGGGCAATGAGGAGGAACGTAGAGAATCCCTAGTGAAACCCTTGCCTGGGAGCCCGTGCGACTAACGGAAAGCGAAGTCTGTCATCTAGAATCAATGAGCTACTTTACTTGAGATGCTTGGGTTAGTCAAGGACAAAAGCGGCCAAATTGCTTGACTTGAGGTTGTGTGTATTATATCATAAGGCCTTGATTTGCCCAGTTTTTACGTTACTGATTCTAAGATCTGGGAGAAGGCCTTGAAGATAATGGGCTTAGATGTGGGAAGTAAGACCATTGGCGTGGCAGTAAGTGATGACATGGGTTGGACTGCTCAAGGCGTTTCCACTATAATCCGCAAGAGCATCGGTAGAGACCTTGAAGAACTTAAAAAACTGACAGAGCAGTATAACCCTTCAGAAATCGTAGTGGGGCTGCCCAAAAACATGGATGGTACCATCGGTAAGCAGGCTGAAGAGGTGCTAGCCGTAGCAGAAATCATTGAAAGGAGTCTCAATATTCCTGTAACTACTCGGGACGAGCGCCTCTCCACAGTAGCTGCTAACAGGGTCTTGTTAGAAGCTGATCTCAGTCGCAAAAAGCGAAAAAAGGTCATACATAAAATGGCAGCGGTATTTGTTTTGCAGGATACTTGGATAGCAAAACGAGGTAGTCCACCGTGAAAACAGTTGTCTCTTACGTTCTCATGTTGCTGATTATCCTGGGACTCCTGGTATCCGCAAGCACTTTTCTCTATCTTGTCACCCCTCCTGGTCCGCTAAGAATCCCGAAAATCATAGATATCCAGCCAGGGGCGACTTTCCCTGAAGTCGCTGAGATTCTCCAAAAAGAGGGCATTATTAAAGACATAGGGAAATTTTCCCTGTTAGTTAGATACCATCGAGTAGCTACAAAGATTAAAGCTGGAGAATACTCCCTGAACACCTCTATGTTGCCTGTAGAGGTATTGGATACTTTAGTCAAGGGAAAGGTGACCGAGCACTCCGTTACCATACCCGAAGGGTATAACGTATATCAGGTCGCTGACCTGCTCGACGGGGCCAGATTGGTAAATAGACATCGACTTCTCGAAAAGTGTTTTGATCGCTCTTTCATATCCCGTTTGGGAGTTGAGGGGGATAGCTTAGAAGGTTATCTGTTCCCGGATACGTACAAGATATCTCGGTATATGGGCGAAGAAGATGTACTGGGAAAAATGGTGGCCCAGTTTAAAAAGGTTTATGGGCATCAATACGCTAAGAGGGCAAAAAAGCTAGGTCTTACCGTAAAAGAGGTTGTCACCCTGGCTTCCCTTGTCGAAAAGGAAACTGGACAGCCGTGGGAGCGTCCCTTAATCTCGGCCGTATTCCAGAATAGGCTCAAAAGGGGCATCAGACTTCAAAGTGATCCTACTGCCGTTTATGGTATTGCTGACTTCAGTGGCAAAATAACCAGCAAGCACCTCAAGAGAAGGACACCTTACAACACCTATCTTCATTCAGGCCTGCCCCCAGGCCCGATTGCTAACCCGGGGTTGGAATCTATCAAAGCGGTCCTTTATCCGGCAAACGTAGACTACTTTTATTTCGTTTCAAAGGACGACGGTACCCACCACTTTTCCGGTGGCCTGCGGGAACATAACAGGGCGGTCTTAAAGTATCAAAAGAGAAAAAGATAATTGATTGCTGGTAACTGATAAACAGTTTGTTTACTGTAGCCTTTCACAGGCTATTTCTTACAACCAGCAATGGGAGCAAGAAGTCAGGAGAGAATTGGAATCTGGTCCAACAGCTCATTACTTACCTTTACTAATGAAGCCACCGACCCGTTAACCTCAAGATAGCCCAGGTCTTTCGCAAGGATTAAAAATTAGACAGTTCAGACTTAGCTTACCGCGAAGGAAGGTTTTTTGCGTGAGTAATGACTGAATAATGAAGAAGGGAGAGTATCGGATGGAGAAGAACAGGATTTACTGGAAGCCGGAGATAGAGACTGCGCCACGGGAAAAGCTGGTCGAAATGCAGGAAGAGAAACTCAGGACATTGCTAAAGAATGCCTATGAAAGAACGGTCTTTTATAAGAGGAAGTTTGATAAAACAGGTATCAAACCAGAGGACATAAAAAGCCTGGATGATGTGAAGCATTTACCCTTTACCGAATATGTGGAAGATTTTGTTACCACGCCGGTAGAGGAAAAGCTCATGGTTCCCATGGACGAGATTGCGGTGATATGGAGTACCTCTGGAACCCTCTCCGGTTCCCCTCAGCTGGTCTTACTATCCAGGGAAGAGCATAGACACGTTGTATCAATGGTGATAAGATTTCTCTATCTTACCGGTGTGACACCCCAAGATACGGTCTTTCTTCTCCTCTCCAACGACGCGTGGATCATGGGCATCATAGAATTGGGGGCAAAAGTCATCCCCGGGCTTGGACCGGCCAGTATACCGGATAATCAGATCAAGCTTATCGAGAAAGCGAAGGTCACCGCCGTTCTTACCATGCCGAGTTACATCCTTCACCTGGTAGAAAGGGGTAAAAGCTTGGGTATCGACATAAAGAACACCAGTCTCCGAATGGGGATCTTCGTTGGGGAGCCCTGGGCAGAATCGGTGAGAAAAAAGATCGAGGAAGAATGGGGTATGGTGTTCTATAATGCCTATGGATTGGCTGAGCTCCCGGGTAGAGGGGGAGAATGCCAGGAGAGAAGTGGGATCCATATTTGGGCAGATTACAGCATCATTGAAATAATAGATCCTAAAACGGGGAAGATTCTTCCACCGGGCGAAGAAGGCGAGATCGTTATAACAAACCTCGCTCCTAAGGCTATGCCCCTCATCAGGTACAGGACAGGGGATGTAGCAAAGATCCTCGATCAGGGGGTGTGTGGCTGTGGCAGGACCCACCCCAGGATATCTGGTATAAGAGGAAGGGTAGACCATATCATTAATGTCGGAGATGTGAAGGTATTTCCCAGCGACATTGAGGAAGTCCTCGGTCGAACACCAGGTTTTGGCAGTGAATACCAGATTATAGCCAATAAAGCGGGCAATCAGGAAGTCTTAGAAGTTAAAGCGGAATACCGGGAAGGAACCGGTAACCTTAAACAACTGAGGAACCGGTTAGAGGACGAAATCGAGGCCTATCTATCCGTAAAGGTCACCGTAGAGATGGTAGCGCCCGGCGGACTTCCCAAAACCATGTGGAAGGCCCAGAGGATAGTAAAAAGATAGGAGGGCATTAGAATTGGTGAAGCTTTCGGAGCCGCTCAGGTATGCCCCATTTTTCCATGAGAACCCGCGTGCTGGAAGGAACGAGATGCGCCCAGACTTCACCCGCCGCCATCCGCCTGCGAATATCACTGCCGCTTATTCCCTTCTCCTCAGAAGACTTCATCCACAGCACCTCTGTTTTCAACCCCAGGGCCTGAAACTGCTTCAGCTTTTTCCTGCCCCACTCATCGTAAATCGTCAGGAAAAACGTACCGTCTAACGGCACGTAGTGTCTATACAGCTCAGGCAGGTTAATCGGAAAAGGTACGACAGAAAAATCCATCCGGGGCACCCCCACTTCCACCAGGGCTTCTCTGATCATGGTATAGCGTTCCAAATAGGTTAGTGGATTCGCTAAGGAAGTACTCCTCTGGAGATCCGCAGCATCCTCCCTGGTCAGCACAGGGTCTGGATTAGTGATACCCACGAACAGGTGCCGGCACCGCGTCTTCCCGGCCATCAGGTATTTGATATGATCGTTGTGCAACACCTGGAAGCGACCGTGGATCACACCGGTCTCTGTCATCTCGTCTTCCCCCCCATGGAGGATCGAATTCTGTTATAGCAAGCGGTCCGAGGATATCCCGGGCTACCTATCTGCTCCAGAACCAGGTGACGACGACTTATAAACCTTGATCAATCGGTTCGCCACTACAAGGTTGGGATGCACAACCAGGTACCCAACGGCTACTATCGGCATGGATGGCCAGATGAGGCTCCCAAGGCCACAGAGGATCATCACCGTTGTTCTCGTTCCCTTACTGGCCAGAGTCGGTTTGCCGAGATCGATTCCAAGACAATCGGCCCGAGCGCTCGAATAACTGATCAGGTTACTTCCGATCAGGGCCAGAGATCCAAGGGCCAGCAGCAGCCATAAAGGGAGAGAAACAGGTAACCGAATTACGTAGATAACCATGCCGATCACCATGGCCCCGTCCGGGAATCGGTCCAATACCGAGTCCAGGAAGGCCCCGGCCGTGCTCTCCCTGCCCGTGAGTCGGGCAAACTGGCCGTCTACTCCATCCAGGATCTGAGATACGGCAGCAATCAAGCCAGCCACCCAGGCCGATCCCAGCGCGAAGACAGTGCCCCCCAATACTCCCAAGATTGCGGAACTAATTGTGATCATCCAGGGTCGAAGCCAGGGTACCAAAACCAGCTGCGGCGTAATGCGGGCAGATAGATGGCATTTAATCCACTTGAGCACAAACCTATCAGTGGGTTTAGTCTTCCATGAGTTTGCCCCAAGGGGCTCATTCACCATGTATTTTGCCTTTTATGCTTGTTGGTCTATACTGCCTTCTCTATCCGAGGCACTAAAGGCCAGAGATTGAAACTCGCCTTGAGTCGTCAGCATTCGGTGGCTTTTCTAAACACGTTCCGTCTATTGAGATTGCACCTTCTGAATGATCTCCTCTACTTCTTTAGCCCCTTCATCGTAAAATGTTTCTTCATCGGGGGCAAGACTTTTTAAAAGTCTGAGGAATTCCCCAGCATGGACGCGCTCTTCATCCGCTATGTCTTTCAAAACTGCTATAGCCAATTCATTACTCGTTGACTCGGCAAGCTGCAGGTAGAGCTGAACTGCCTCATACTCCGCAGCAATCATAAACCGAATGGCCCGAACCAACTCGTGGGGGCTCAGTTTACGATCGTTTGTAAGACCGGAAAAGGGGGATCCAAACTCAGGCATGGTATACCTCCTTCTTATAAAGAAAAATTACGTTAATTAGGTTTGTTATTCTTCCTTTCATTCCGAATGCTACCAACCTCTGCATTCCCTGTCAACAGGTTTCTACAGTGGAGTTTCCCAAATTTATAGTGAACCCCTTTGTCTCATGGCGAAATTTGCTGGAGCAGTCGGGTACCCACCTGCCTGTGCGTTGCACGCAGCCAGGTCAAGGGTGAGCAGGAAGGGGAAGGCCAGCCCTTTAGAGGCTGGAAGGGGAGAGTATTCCCCACCTGCGAGCCCCGAAAGGGTTACTGCGGAAGCAGTGAGCGAAGGGATAAAGGGGTTCACTTAGATAATGCGGGATTAGTAATGAAATCATGGTGTTCCGAAAATACTTCGCCAGCAACTCGGGAAACTCCAGCTCGATTAAACCTTGACACGTGGTTCGAGAGTGTGTTACTCACAGTTCGAGA
>JBDRGH010000161.1:0-3231 GCA_043818015.1 Pseudomonadota bacterium | reverse complement strand
GCATGATTCTCCGCTTTACCTCTTGACCGAACCCTTCAGATCGGGTCTCTGTATACATGTCCAGTAGCCCTTTGGCCCCAAGAGCCCTATATCCGTATTTTACCCCATCGTAACGGGCTAGGTTTGAACTTGCCTCTGCCGGGGCAACCAGATAATAGACTGCTACTGCGTACTTACTATGGGGCAATGAGATCTCTCTGTAAGTTGCCCCCAGTCCCTCCAACTCCTTTACGGCATTCCACACAGCCTCTTCTACATCTGGGTCAATCCCTTCAACAAAATACTCCTTGGGAATCCCTACCTTCAGACCATTAACATCCTTCTCAAGAAGCCCTTCGTAATCAGTTTCAGCTGTTTCAACATCGACAGAAGTGGAATCCAACCTGTCATGACCGCTTATAACGGTTAGGAGGATAGCACAATCCCTCACATCCTTTGTCATGGGGCCAATCTGGTCCAGGGAAGAGGCAAAGGCCACCAGCCCGAAACGGGATACCCTCCCATAAGTCGGCTTTAAACCGACTATACCGCAGCATGCGGCTGGCTGTCTGATGGATCCTCCTGTGTCAGATCCTAGCGCCGCGATGCACTCATCAGCGGCAACTGCGCTGGCTGACCCACCGCTGGAGCCACCCGGGATCCTACCTAATCCCCAGGGATTATGGGTTACGCCAAAGTATGATGTTTCAGTAGATGATCCCATAGCAAACTCGTCCATATTTGTTTTGCCTACAAAAACCGGCCGGTGTTCGTTCAATCTCTTAATGACTGTCGCGTCATAGGGAGGGATGTAATTCTCCAGTATCTTTGAACCACAGGTATTCTTTACCCCTTTTATACACATATTATCCTTTATGGCCAGGGGAATGCCTGTCAGCTTATCTATCCTTCCCTCTCTGATCCTTCCGTCAGCCACTTCTGCCTGCCGCAGCCCCTTTTCTTTCATCACCGTGATAAAGGCACATACACTGTCTTCAACCTCTTCTATTCTTCTCAATACAGACTCTGTGATATCTCTCGACGTAATCTCTCGTTTTTTTAACATCTCGTGTAATTCGTGTATAGTCAACGCATATAGCTCCATATCCCTCAGTCCTCTGTCACTCTATGATCCTGGGAACTCTGAAACAGCCGCCCTTTCTATCAGGGGCGTTCAATAAGGACTCTTCTCTCGAAATAGACGGCCCAACTTCATCATCCCTGAATACGTTTCGTATAGCGCTCACATGGAATGTGGGCTCAACCTCTCTGGTGTCCAGTGCCTTCAACGTATCAAAATAATCGAGAATGATATTAAGCTGGTTGGTAAACATCTCCTTTTCTTCATCGGTGAATTCCAGGCGAGCCAATGCTGCTACCTTCTCCACCTCTTCCTTAGTTATCTTCATCCCTCTCTCCTACTTTTGAAAAAGCTTCCCCGGCCGTAAAAGGAACTCGCCAACCTGGATATTCCCGTCAAATTGAACGAGTACCGGACACATCTAATTTTAGGACCTCGCGGTTGTAAGCCTCTATCACATCACCTTTCCGTATCGTGCCTATTAACTGTCCGTGATCCACTACTGGGATTCTATCAACATCTGACTTCCCAAAGAGATGCATAACCGTATCAAGGGATTCCTCAGGATTCAACACCATGACGTCTTGATTCATTAAGTCTGATGCGATTACCACATCACGGACAGTCTCATAATCCTTTAGGATAGGCCGCAGGGTCTCAAGGGAAATATGCCCGAGGATTCGGTCATCGTCACCAACCACAAAGAATTGGGAATGGGAACTCGCCATCATCCTCGTAGCTAGCTCAGCCAATGATGCGGAGGGAGGTACCAGTTCAATTTCAGGCACCATTACCTGCGAAACCTTGACGCGCTTGAGAACATTCAGCTCCTTTCCGGCGTAAATATTTATCCCCCGCCGGACTAATTTTAGGGTATATATCGACTCTCGTGAAAGACGAGCCGAGACGACCAAACCGATAGTGCACGTGAGCATTAAGGGAAGAATTATCCGGTAGTTGGCAGTCATCTCAAAGATGATAAGCATGGCGGTGATAGGAGCCCTCGTGGTACCCGCAACAACCGCCCCCATCCCAACTAAGGCGTATGCGCCTGGGAAGGCAGTAGTATCAGGGAAAAGAGTATGCGCAAATTGGCCGAATGCGCCACCTAAGGCTGCCCCCATAAAGAGAGATGGTGCGAATATTCCCCCGGAGCCACCTGAACCGATAGTAACACTCGTAGCCAAAATCTTAGCAAAAAGGAGCCCTATAAGCATTAGCCCTAACGTCTGTCCATTCAGGACCTGAATAATCGATTCATACCCTACACCAAAAATTTGGGGGCAAAAAAATCCGATACATCCAACGATCGCCCCTCCTATAGCAGGCTTAATAAATTCAGGTAATCTCCATTGCTCAAAGGAATCCTCCATGAGGTAAAGAACACGGATGAAGATCCAGGCTACCACCCCTGCCAACACACCCAATACCAAATACGAGAGTAACTCGCTGTAATGTAAAAGATCATAGGCCGGAACCTCGAAGGCAGGAAAGTTCCCCAAGTAGTGCCTCGAGAGAGCGGTAGCGATTACTGAAGAAACCACGATAGGAATAAACTGGGCAGCAGCAAACTCACTTAGGATAATCTCCAACGAAAAAATAGCACCGGCCATAGGGGCATTGAAGGTAGCGGCAATACCCGCAGCAGCCCCACAAGCTACCAAGGTTCGTGCGCGTGCCCCTGACATTTTCGCCAACCCACCGATGGCTGACCCCATGGCAGCTCCAATCTGCGCAATAGGGCCTTCCCGACCCACGGAACCGCCTGAACCAATACAGATAGCGGAGGCAAAGGCCTTAGCAAGGACCACCCGGGGTCTCATCCTCCCATCCTTCAGGACTATAGCCGCCATCACTTCAGGAACACCATGCCCTTTTGCCTCATGGGCGAAGAAATACACAATGAGTCCTACTATGAGACCCCCTACTGCAGGGATAAGGACTCTTATCCAGAACGGTGTGGCCAGAGCCATCACCAGCATGTTCGTTCCGTCCATCCCTGTTACAACACCCCACCCAGCCCGGGCCACGGCGGTTATTAACCTTCGAAAACCAATGGCTCCATATCCCGCCACTACCCCCACACATCCTCCTAATACAATCATAAGAAGAGGTTCGCTCCGGGTGAAGGCACGCAGCGGTTTATTGACACTCTGTGGAATCTTCTGGAA
>JBDRGH010000160.1:0-7174 GCA_043818015.1 Pseudomonadota bacterium | reverse complement strand
CCTACCCCGCAGAAAATGATGCCCTATGAGTGCGGGGTAGACCCAATAGGGACCGCTAGAAGGAGATTTTCTGTTAAATTCTATATTATAGCAATGCTATTCATCATCTTCGATATTGAAGCAGTTTTCCTGTACCCATGGGCAGTGGTGTTCAAAGATCTAAAGGTCTTTGGTTTTATTGAAATGGGGATATTTATCGTTATATTGTTTATTGGCCTTATTTACGCGTGGAAAAAGGGAGCCTTAGAATGGGAATAGAAGCTCATCTAGGAAACAACATTATTACTACTACGTTAGAGAAACTCGTTAATTGGGGTAGAAGGTCTTCCTTGTGGCCCGCCGGTTTCGGTTTGGCTTGTTGTGCCATTGAGATGATTGTCGCGGCGTCTGCGAGATATGACCTCGCCAGATTTGGTTCTGAGGTGTTCAGGCCTTCCCCTAGGCAGGCAGATGTGTTGATCGTGGCCGGAACCGTGACGAAGAAGATGTTACCGGCGGTTATCAGAATCTATGAACAGATGGTCGAACCAAAGTGGGTTATTGCTATGGGGGCATGTGCTTGTTCTGGTGGTATCTTTAACACCTATGCGGTAGTCCAGGGGATCGATCGCCATTTACCGGTTGATGTTTACATACCGGGGTGCCCGCCAAGACCAGAGGCCCTCATTTACGGCATCATGAAACTGCAGCAAAAGATAGATAAGGAAAAACTTGGTAGCTGATAACGCACAAACAGGAAGAGAAAAATGAATGAAGAAGATATTACGGAAAGTAAACTGAGAGAGAGATTTCCCGATTCGATTCTCGACGTGCGCTTTTTCAGGGGTGAGATGACCTTTGTGGTTAAAAAAGAGGACATCCTGGAAATTGCAGGGTTTCTTCGTAGTGATGAAGATCTTTGCTATGATTTCCTTTCGGATCTCTGTTGTGTGGACTACTTGGGCAGAAAGCCAAGGTTTGAGATAGTCTACCATCTCTACTCTATGAAGAACAAGAAAAGACTGAGAATAAAAGCCCCCGTTCCCAGCAACCATCAGGTGATTTCATCTGTTTGCTCTGTGTGGAAAACGGCTGATTGGTTGGAAAGAGAATGTTACGATATGTACGGAATTGGGTTCGAGGGTCATCCCGACCTCAGACGGATCCTGCTCACCGATGACTGGGAAGGATATCCTCTTCGGAAAGACTACCCTCTAAAAGGAAAGTGATCCGATCAAACCATTTACGGTTCCGTTTGGTTTCAATTTATACCGAACTCGTAACGGGCGTTTTGTGTCGTATGCACGGATTTTGGTCTTTGGTCACAGTATATTTTTAGTAGCGTATTAAGTAAACCTAATCATAACTCCATATGTAAGAGGGGAAAATGGCAAAAACGGAAACTCTGACGATAAATATGGGTCCACAGCATCCCAGTACTCATGGGGTATTGAGGCTTGTCTTGGAACTCGACGGAGAGGTTGTCGTTAAAGTAACCCCGCATATCGGTTATCTCCATAGAGGGGTGGAAAAATTAGCGGAGAACAAAACATACCATCAGTGTATCACCCTTGTTGATAGGCTTGATTATCTCGCCGGAATGTCAAATAATCTGGCCTACGTGTTGGCAGTAGAGAAGCTCTTAGGGATTGAGGTGCCAGAAAGAGCCCAGTATATACGGGTGATCATGGCCGAGTTGCAACGGATAGCCAGCCATCTCATATGGCTGGGTACTCATGCCCACGATCTAGGTGCTATGACCCCTTTATTTTATGCTTTAAGGGAGAGAGATGAAATCCTTTTTCTCTTTGAGATGGTATGTGGTGCACGCTTGACGCCGAGCTACCTCCGGATCGGTGGCTTAGCCGATGATCTACCAGACGGGTTTGAAGCAAAGACAAAGGAATTTATAGAAACATTCCCCTCAAAGGTGGCCGAATATGAGACCCTTCTCACGAAGAACTGGATCTGGATACAGAGGACAAAGGGGGTGGGAATCTTATCGAAAGAAGATGCCATCAACCTTGGCGCTTCTGGTCCTGTAATTAGAGGTTCAGATATCTGTTGGGATATCAGGAAATCGAATCCGTATTCGGGTTATGAGAATTTTGATTTTGTGATTCCCACAGGCAAGAATGGTGATTGCTACGATCGGTATTTGGTCAGGATGGAGGAGATGCGCCAGAGTGCTGAGATAGTGAGGCAGGCCCTGGAAAGGTTACCGAAAGGGGAGATAAATGCCCATGAACCAAAGGTGGTTCTCCCTCCCAAAGAAGATGTTTATACCAACATGGCCGCCCTGATTCATCATTTCAAGATTGTGAGTGAAGGGTTTACCCCCCCCGTTGGTGAAGTTTACTCCAGTATAGAAGCCCCCAAGGGGGAGCTGGGGTTCTACATAGTCAGTGATGGAACAAACAAACCCTACCGATTGAGAATTAGGCCCCCCTCTTTTATTAACCTGGAGGCCCTTCCAACGATGGTTGAAGGGAGACTTATCGCTGATGTAATAGCGGTAATTGGCAGCATAGACATAGTGCTCGGCGAGGTTGATCGATAGTAGTCATTTTCCCTTGCCTGGTTGATTTATGACCTCGGTAGGTGTTGGGAATATGGCGGGCTGACCGTTACGCATGCAGACTTTAAGAAGTGAGAGGTGAGTTCTGACGAACGAGGAACTGCCGAGTTTTGCGGATAAATACCATGTCTTTCGGTGCATCCAATGTGGTAAATGTTCCGGAGGGTGCCCGATGTTCAGGAAGTCCCATTTTAATGTGAGGAAATTCATCTATGATGCCTTCGATAAAGATATGGCTAAGGTCGTATTTGAAAAAGCGGGCATATGGGATTGTACCACGTGTTCGGCCTGTTTGATGAAGTGTCCAAAAGGGGTCGATACTGTGGAACTCGTGGTGGCACTGCGAGGTCTTATGGTGGAGGATGGCAGGATACCTCCTCCCATAAGAGATGCCTTGAAAAGCATAGCCATCCATAAAAATCCCTGGAAGATTTCCGCCGAGGAAAGGTCCAAATGGGCAGAGGGACTGAAGGTAAAAAACATTTCTGAAGGGGCCGATATCCTCTACTACGTGGGTTGTACGCCTGCCTACGACGCCAGGCTTCAAAAGGTAGCGAGGGCAATCGTTGCGATATTGAATAAGGCAGGCGTGGACTTTGGCATCCCGGGAAATGAAGAAGGATGTTGTGGAAGAGAGATACGAAGGATGGGTGATGTATGGACGTTTGAATACCTGGCACAAGAAAACATTGAAATACTCAAGAAGTATAACGTTAAGAAGGTAATAACCACATCTCCCCATTGCTACAATACGTTTAAGAATGAATATAAAGGTGCTGACTTTGAAGTTCAACATTATACGGAATTTTTTGCATCCCTCCTAGAGGAAGGGCGGCTTTCGTTTTCGGGCGAAATAGATAAGATAGTCACCTATCATGACCCCTGTTTTCTCGGCAAGCAAAACAAGGTATTTGATCCCCCCCGGAAGGTTCTTAAGAGCATCCCCGGAATAAGACTCGTAGAGATGGATAGGGCAAGAGAGAGGAGCCTATGCTGTGAAGGCGGTGGCGGAAGAATGTGGGTGGAATCCGAGGACTCGGAGGATAGGTTGGCAAAGATAAGGGTGGGGGAAGCCATGGATGTGGGTGCCCAAATCATGGCAACAGCTTGTCCCTTCTGCCTTCTGACGTTAGAAGATGTTGTGAAGACAGAGGGGTTGGAGGAGTCCCTCGAAGTACGGGACGTTGCAGAGTTGGTTTCTACGGTAATCTGAGAGTCGGAAGCAGGAAGGAATGGAAGCTGAAGATATAAGGGTAGGAGTGTATATATGTCATTGCGGGATAAATATTGCTTCCACCGTTGACGTGGACCGTGTACGGGATACTGTATCGGAGCTGCCGAACGTTGTTATAAGTAGAGATTTCAAATACATGTGCTCCGATCCTGGGCAGGAACTGGTGAGAAAGGATATCAAAGAAAAGAGGCTTAACAGGATTGTCGTGGCTTCATGCTCCCCAAGAATGCATGAACCGACCTTTCGGAGAACTATCGAGCAAGCTGGTCTCAATCCGTATTGTCTCGAGATGGCGAATATAAGGGAACAGTGCTCCTGGGTTCACGAAGACAGGGGCCATGCTACCGAAAAGGCAGTGAAACTCGTATCCGCAGCTGTTGCAAGGGCATCTCTCCTTGAGCCGCTGGAGGAAAAAGAGGTCGATATTGAGCCGCGGGCACTGGTGATCGGAGCGGGAATAGCCGGCATTCAAGCCTCTTTAGATATAGCGGATGCGGGTTTCAAAGTATATTTAGTTGAAAGGGAGCCTTCCATAGGGGGGCACATGGCCCAACTCGACAAGACTTTTCCAACGTTGGATTGTTCAGCTTGTATCCTTACCCCAAGGATGGTTGAAGTTGATCGACATCCCAATATTGAGCTCCTATCGTACTCTGAAGTGGTAGAGGTGGGGGGCTACATAGGTAATTTTCACGTCAAAGTGAAGAGAAAGCCGAGATATATCCAAATGGATAAGTGCACCGGGTGTGGGCTCTGTGCGGAGGCATGCAGGTTGAAGGGTAAAATACCCTCTGAATTCGATGTGGGTATGGGAAAGAGGTCGGTACCATATATACCTTTCCCCTATGCCGTTCCTTCGAAATACACCATAGATGCCGAACATTGTCTGTTTATTACCAAGGGAAAATGTGGCAAATCGCCTGCGTGTAAGGATGCCTGCTCACCGGATGCTATAGATTTTGAGCAGAAGGAAGAGATTGTCGAACTGGATGTGGGGACAATAATAGTGGCGACTGGTTTCGACCTCTTTGATGCACGAGAAAAGCCCGAGTACGGGTATGGCTTGTATGATAATGTTATATCGGGTTTGGAATTTGAGAGACTTGTATCGTCGAGCGGCCCCACACAGGGGAAGATCGTTGTCGGTGATAAAGAACCAAAAGATGTTGTCTTTGTTCAGTGCGTGGGGTCTCGCGATAAGAGTGTCGGAAACGAATATTGTTCAAGGGTTTGCTGCATGTATACTGCCAAGCAGGCGCACCTCATACGTGAAAAGTTGCCCGACGCAAGGTTAACAGTATTCTACATAGACGTAAGGGCGTTTGGTAAGGGTTTCGAGGAGTTCTATGACAGGGTGAGAGAAGAAGGTGTGCGTTATATTCGGGGGAATGTCTCCGAAATCAGGAAAAAGGGTGACCGATTAGTCGTGATGGCAGAGGATACTCTCCTCGGAGAACCCGTCGATATAGAAGCCGATCTGGTGGTACTGGCAACGGGTATTATCCCCAGGAGGGACGTAAGAGAGGTAGCAAATCTACTGAAGATATCCCAGTCCCCGGACGGTTTTTTCCTTGAAGGTCATCCGAAACTACGCCCCGTGGATACCGCCTCTGATGGGATCTATCTTGCGGGATGCGCTCAGGGGCCAAAGGACATTCCGGATACGGTTGCCCAGGCGAAGGCTGCTGCTGCCTCTGCATTGACCAAGATGGTTCAAGGCAAGGTCAAGGTGGAGGTAACGACTGCCACTGTGGATGAGTTTGTCTGCCGCGGCTGCAGCCGATGTGTAGAAGTATGTGAGTACGGAGCCGTTGAACTGAACGAGGTACAGCCGGGTGTTCTTGTTTCGCGGGTAAACGATTCTATCTGCAAGGGTTGCGGTGCGTGCTGCGTGGCGTGTCCTTCTGGCGCTATATCCATGAAACATTTCAAGAACGGGCAGATCTTGGCACAGATAGCGGCGGTAATATGAAAGATTGTTGAGAAGCCCCTTTTTCAATCTTTCAACACACAGAATAAGCATTTTTAGATCATCTCCAAATTAGTTGATGGATCAAGAGGATTCAAAACAAACACTTGACCCCTTGAATCCCGGAATCCTTGAACCCTTTTCACCAACGAAATGGGCGAAGAACCACATTTTTTGAACGCTCTCATAAGGACTATCGAATGGATGGAGCATTCGAACCCAATATAGTCGGTTTTGCATGTAATTGGTGTTCCTACGCTGGGGCTGATCTTGCGGGAACAGCGAGGATGAAGTATCCTGCGAACATAAAAATAATCAGGGTGATGTGCTCGGGGAGGGTTACCCCGGCCTTTATCTTAAAGGCCTTTCAGATGGGAGCCGATGGTGTTTTGGTAACAGGCTGTCATCCGGGAGACTGCCACTACATAGCTGGTAACCTGAAATGTGAGAAGATCATTGAGACTACCCAAAAGTTAATAGACGTTTTGGGCATAGGGCAAGAGCGGCTTCGCCTGGAATGGATATCAGCTTCTGAGGGAAGCAAATTTGCTGCTGTGGTAACAGAGTTTACGGATCATATTAGAGGATTGGGACCTCTCTTCCCACAATAACTGACATGGATTCAGAGACAATCGTAAAAGAGACGAAGGCGTATCGTTGTCTGGAATGTGGTGTGTGTACATCCAGTTGCCCTGTTGCCAGGATTAACCCCTCCTTCTCGCCTCGCCTCTTGGTAGAAAAGGCCCTCTTCGGATTCGGGGATGAGATTGTCACCGATAAAGACCTCTGGTCGTGTTTAACCTGTGGTCGATGTACAAGTCGGTGCCCTTCAGACGTGGATTATCTCAATTTCGTAAAAGAGATGAGGATAGAGGCTCAAAGACTGGGGCAACAAGGCCTTTTTGCCCATGACGGGATATTAAATGCGATAATGGAACTCCAGTCCTTGAATCTCGAGCAGAAAAGAACATTCTGGGTTACCGATGACCTTGAGATTGCCGACGGAGGTGAATATTTCTATTTTGTTGGGTGCCTTCCGTACTTTGATCTTGTCTTTGGCGAGGGAGGGTACTGTGACGTCGGGTTAAAACCTACTGAGATAGCAGGGAATACCGTGAGGATCCTCAATAAGATTGGAATAAAACCGATTGTGAGTAATGATGAGAGGTGTTGTGGGCATGACCTCTTGTGGAACGGCGATGTCGAAGGGTTCCGCAGATTGGCAGAGCGGAACTTGAAGACGATAAGAGAGAGTGGGGCAAAGAAGGTCATCTGTCTTTGCCCGGAAGGTTATGTCACCCTCAGCCGGGACTATCCCTTTTATCTTGGCCAGGACGATCTTCAGGTGGTCCAGTTGTACCAACTCCTGGTAGATGAGTTGAAGGGAGGGAAACTCACCTTTTTGGAGAATGGT
>JBDRGH010000159.1:0-3436 GCA_043818015.1 Pseudomonadota bacterium | reverse complement strand
CGCATGGCTTCGATGATCCACGACCTTGGTAAGATATCTGTTCCGGCAGAGATCCTCAGCAGGCCCGGGCGTTTAAGCGAAATTGAATTTGATCTGATTAAACAACATTCGAAGACAGGTTATGAGATACTGAAAAACATTGAATTTCCCTGGCCCATAGACCGGATAGTACTGCAACATCATGAGAGAATGAATGGTTCAGGATACCCGGCTGGCCTCTGCAGTGGAGATATTATCCTGGAGGCTAAGATCTTGGGTGTGGCGGATGTGGTAGAGGCCATGGCCTCTCATCGACCTTACCGGCCCGCCTTAGGGGTGGATAAGGCATTAGAGGAAATCTCCAAGCATAAAGGGATCCTTTATGATCCTGGGGTGGTGGAAACCTGTTTGACGCTATTTAGAGAAAAAGCCTTTGATTTCGATTAGCTCGAAAGGCGCGAGAGTTCTCTGATTCTGGAGTTTACTTGTAATCTCTCCAAGGACGTTCTTATTACATCTTTGGCGATGCCCTTTTGTGCTATGTATTTCTAGAAGACAAGGTGGTGGGTGCCTTGCCCAAAAAGGATATAGAGCAGCATTTGAGGACAATCCTGTGAAGGAACAATTACCTCATATATGTCAGCGAAACGCTACATGTCTGATCTCATACGCAGTGGCCGGTCCAGCGTCGCTTCTTGCCTTGAGAGGAAGGGAAGCCTATAAAACTGAACCGAATGGCATACTCATCTCACCACAAGAGAAACAACCAGGCTTTCACGATGGGTTCCGTTGCTCATCAGAGTCCTGATTTTCTAGTATAGAGAGCCCAACCAAATAGTGTCCCTTGAATCGCTTCCCCTCATCTTTAGATATATGTCTTATCTCTGTCCTTAGGTATTCGGTTGGCGTTGTTGAATCAGTGCTGTAATATTTCATGCGCACAATATCACCAACCTTTAGGTGATTCAATAACTCAGAATCCTCTTTTACCAATACAGATAACCCTTTTAATGATTTGTCCCAAATCTTGAATTGGTACACAAAAGCCATGTCCCCGAGTGAGAATTCGACGCTGTAGTATTTATCTACGATGGACCTGGGTTCAGATCTTCTTTCTATGAACTCTTTGGGCATAAGGCGACCTCTTAATGGTTCAAGTCGGGAACGTTCTTTAAGTAATGAGAATAACCTCTTTTTAAGAATAATTTCTTGAGATTAGGAGGACAAATCAAGAAACTATAAATTATCTTAAGAGATATTCCAATAGATTTTCTAAAGCGACCAGGGAAAGAAAGTGGCTCAAGTAAGATTTGTAATATAGAGTTTGAGACCCCTTGCCAAAAGCATCTCCGAATCAGCTAACTTTTTGAAGCTCTTGAAGCGGGAACATGATGCCAAACGAGAATTTCAGGATCAAAGTGAGAGCAATACCCCTTACTTTCAATTTCTTTTATTATAATAATACCTTCATTAGACCGGGTAGTATTACAACATCATGAGAGAATGAATGGTTCAGGATACCCTGCTGGCCTCTGCAGTGGAGATATTATCCTGGAGGCGAAGATCTTGGGTGTGGCGGATGTGGTAGAGGCCATGGCCTCTCATCGACCTTACCGACCCGCCCCTTATTCAGATTGCCGGAGGAAGATACGATAGAAGAAACACCGAACGAGAGCAGCCGAAAGCCGATCCTGGAATACCCCTGCCGGTGGACCTATGAAGTAATAGGCTCCGATAAGAGGAAAATGGAAAAGGCCATCGGGGAAATTGTGCAGGGGTGCGATTGTACGGTCACGCCGTCCAATACCAGCAAGACCGGCAAATTCCACTGCCTGAACCTCGAAATACTGGTTGATGGCGAAGGACACGGCACCAGGATATATGATAAATTGCAGGGTCACCCTGCCAAAATGGTCTTATAAGGGCTTGCACGGACCGGGGTTCATCCCCCAACGGTCAGGGGTGGGATAGCCCGATATGGGATGTGATGAGGAATGGAAAAGAAAGGGAATGGCACATGCTTACCATAGAGAACAGTGTGCTGGTCGTGATTGATATTCAGGAGAGCCTTGCGCGGGTGATGCACGGAAAGGACGCCCTGTTCGAAAGCCTTCAGAAGATAATAAACGGCTTCAAGATTCTGGATATTCCCATGATTGTAACGGAGCAGGTTCCTGAAAAACCGGGCGCCACGATCCCGGAGATATCGCCCCTGCTGGATACCGTCAGGCCCATCTCCAAATCAAGTTTCAGCTGTTGTGGGGTGGACCGGTTCATGAGGGAATTGAACGACATAAAGCGGGGGCAGATTCTCGTCGCCGGCATTGAATCGCACGTCTGCGTCTATCAGACAACGGATGACCTGATTCGTATGGGATACGATGTGTACATCGTAACGGACTGCATCTCATCAGGAACGGCCGAAAACAGGGCCCTTGGCATCGAGAGGATGAAAGATGAAGGGGCAAAACCCACGAGCACAGAGATGGCCCTCTTCGAACTGTTGAGGACCGCAGGGGGCGACAGGTTCAGGAAAATTTCCCGACTGGTTAAATAGAGACCCGCGGCAGTGAAACAAACGGTTGTTTGTCTCGACCGCCGCGGGCACATCGATCTGTAACGTTACGTATTTCTGGATCAGATTAATATTTCATATATTCTTTCGGTGTGTTCTCCGCCATATACTTTACGGCATTGTACAAGCAGATTCGTATTGCCTTTTCCATGGGAGTCTTGGCAAAGCCGCCCAGGCCGCCCACCAGGCCGCCGCTTCCCCCGAAACCTCCCAAGAAGCCCCCGAGGTTCACATCCTTGGCTTCACCCTCAACACGAGTGGCCGCCAACACTTCCGATGTGTGGGTATCTACTATGCGTATGTCCATAGCCATTGACGACTTCTTAAAGGCACCCTTGATACCGCCGATGAGGGCACCTGCCGAGCCCAGAAGACCGCCCCCCCCAGGCCTCCTCCGACGCCTGATGTGGCGGGATCCCATCCCGTAATGGCCCCCATAATAAGGAGATCAGCGCCCTTGATGCCCCCCTTTTGTATGCCGCTCTTGTCTGCATAGCCCTGTTGGCTCAGAGACATCTCCTGTTTAAGCGCTCCAAGATTCTGACGCTCCAGTACGCGGTATCTCTTGCTTTGCACCATAGCGGTGGTCAACATGTCCCTCAGACCCGTACTGTATCCCCTGTTTGTGGAATGAGAGACAGATATGTCCTGTCCAAGTCCCGTAATCTTGGTCGTGCTTCCACTTCCCCCGACCTTCCATTCAAAATCAGCAACCGCGACTTTTGCCTTGGGCCCGCTGTAAGGAGGAAGCTGCATCTCCTCCCCCGTGTCTGTCTTGGCGGTAGGTTTAACAAGCCCTTCCATACACCCGGCAGTTATAAAAAGAACTACCAGAGCAAATAAACCGAACATCCATACCCTTTTATTCATCAGAAAATCCCC
>JBDRGH010000158.1:0-13839 GCA_043818015.1 Pseudomonadota bacterium | reverse complement strand
TGTAGACTGCCCATGGATCACAGGCACGGGCAGGCGAGAGAAGGTCCATATAACAATCTTCGCATAATGTTTGACTGAGATGCTCCCGTTCCTCTCCCTGCTTGATGTCTGTATTGCATCTGTCACATTTCATATGAATACCCTCCTTAAAGGACCAACTCTATTACACCCGCTCTTCCGTGCCCTTTTGGTAAAACGGACTGAAACACCCCTCCGTATTGTTAATATTAGGTTCTTCTCCCACTTAGTTGGTGAAAAGGATTCTAGGATTCTAGGATTCCAGGGGCCAAGTGTTTGTTTTCCAACGACCTTATAAGCACCTTGAGCATCCTCTCAACCTCTCCTATCCCACCTTAAAGTTCCTTCAATTTCCCGGCCTCAATGTAACCCAAATCTCTAGATAATAATATTTAATTCTCTAACTCACAATTTGAACCGTCCGCTATACATAAAGACCGAATATATATCTCACTTGAATCCCTGACTCCTTGACCCCCTGAACCCTCTTAATCCATCAACTAATTTGGGGATGACCTTAATATTATTATAATACAGATTTCAAGCTAAAACATCAACCACTTGGAGGATGAGAGCAACACCCTATACAAACATTGAGTATAATCTTCACCCCCAAACAAAAAAGCCACAAACTCTTCTCCTCTCCAGAGGAAGTAGCCTCCGTGGCTTATGCAAAATTTGATGAAAGCTTAAAAGCCCCTCCTGGGAAGTCCAGATAAATAGAATTTTAGTGGGTGCTGGCCCTATTTACGGGACCCATGTCTCGGCGGCGTTTACAGCCTTGGTAACGGTTGAAGAACTGGCGAACCCAATGAGCGTAAAAAGGCCGCCTTTGCTCTTCGACGCCCAGTTCTTCGAGTACCTGGAAATACCCGGCAGGCCATCGTGGATTCGGATTGTACGGTACAACTCGGGCACGTTGCAGCTTTTGGCTATCATTCATATCCTACACCGTTATGTTTTGTGTATTATCAATATCCATCACATACGATATCGTACGACAACAAACGACCACAAGCCTTTTTGATCATCTTTTCGTGTTGCATTTTGTGTTTCAATATCATAAACTACGGGCTATAAGTGTTGGCTACTATTAACTTTCACAAAAGATTAAAGATATGGATAGTCGCGGAATAGTCATTACATCTCCATTTGAGTTCGATGGTAATATGATCTCGACAAAGGGAACTATCGACCCCATTTCCCTCCGTCAGTATCTACTCTATTGGGATAAAATCGACTGGCCTGATAACAACTTGATTTCTATAGGCGGCGAGACACCAGAGTTGCTTTTCCTAATAGATGCCGGGTTGATCGAACGAACTAAAATTAAGTTTGCCTCATTTTCAGGAAATATTGGCTATTCAATGCTAATAATGCAAGAGGCCGCTCTTGCATTGAGGAATAAACAGGAACCAGGTTGTTGGTCTTTAACCCAGCCTCGAAAGCAACTAATTCTACCAGATGAAGTCTCAGAAAAATCTAGAACAATTGAAGTTGAGCTTTATAAATCTATTCCCGTGCCAGTAGCTGCAGTTATTCTAGAGGATATTCTAGAGTTCAAAGAGCGGAGGAAAGATGAATTAATAAGATTTCGTGGGGCTATGGATAGTCTCTATTTAGAGGTAATTAATTCTGGTGATGTACCAAGGGCTAAAACCCGAGCAATTAATGAAATCGAACACAAACTATCTGACCTAAATCGTGTCTTTAATGAAACGTGGAAAGAAAAATTACTCTCAACAGTAAAGGTTGAGTTGAACATCCCAAATTTAGCGACTCACGCGCTTGCTGGCGCTGGCACAGCCGCTGCCTTTGGATTTTCCCTATCCGTTGGTGCAACTATTGGAGCAATGACAGCCGCTTTAAAATTGGACTTCAGCTCAACTATTAAAGCTAAGAATTTGCCGCGTGAATTATTGGATTTTGCGTATTTACATTTTATAGAAAAAGATCTCAAGTGATGTAGTGTAAGTTAACCTATCACTTAACCTAACAGCTTGGGCCTTGCGGCCCCTCCTGCCGGTGAGTTCGGCGTTAGCTGAGGGCAAATCTCAGGAGGAGGAATCCATGAAACAAGAAAACAAACTGGCACTCTTGCAGATGGAGTACTCTAAGTGGACGCATCAGGACAACATGCTTTGGGGGCGCACAGCCCTCCTTCTCGGAGTTCAGCTAGCAGTCTTGGGCGGGGAGCGTACACTCTTCGTGAAACATGGTCTTGCTTAGCTGTTCTTTTTATCGGTGCCGCCATCGACGCGATCATATTGCGTCTCATCTACCTCGACCAAGAAGATAGGGATGATGCTGGTAGATCCTATTGCGAGATAGTCGATTCCCTTGAGGCCGATCAAAACCTAAAATGATTATAAAGATTCTTCTGAACACTAACCCCTTGATATGAAAGGATTCAACAAATTCACTGAAAAAGATTGGTGGCTATACTGTTGGAAATATCCTTACCTCATTCAATACAAAATTCTTAAAAGCAGTATAAACAAGCGTTTATGGTTTAGAGTTAAATTTATAATCATTTAAAAGAATGTTGATGGCAAAAATATTTCATGCCCAGAATAGCAAGAGCAGTGTAAAAAAGTAAAAAAGGGCATTCCTTCGTTATTGGAAAGAATGCCCTTTATGTGGAGTAACAGAAAATTATCTTGTGGTAACGTTTGTAGCCGAAGGACCTTTTTGACCTTGCTCTATGTCAAAGGTAACTCTTTCGCCTTCTTTAAGGCTTTTAAAACCGCTTGCGTTGATTGCTGAATGATGAACAAACACATCCGGTCCATTTTCCTGTTCGATAAATCCGAACCCTTTTTGGTCGTTAAACCACTTAACAGTTCCATTGCTCATGATAACATCCTCCTTTCTTAAAAGTTTTCAACGTCACTAACTGGAGGATGCCACTTTGACAAATGGATTGTTCCTTCAGGAAGAAACCGTCCCACAGATTAAACAGGACTTAATTGATTAAATATATAATAATCTTCATTTAGAAAGAAAGCAAGCTAATTATTTGTTATTTTTAAAAAAATGGGGAATACGCACTTAAACGTGCAAAAACGGCACGTGGTAAAAAGTAAAAAGGGGACGGTTGTATATGCTCAGTAATTAGGTAACTCTTTTGTCCCCTTTCTTTGCTTTCTTTCTTGCAGTTGCAATTTTTTGTACTTATGTGGTAAAGTGCAGAAAAAATATATACTAAGTTTTTATGGCTAAGAGTTTTCCCGTCAAAATGCTATAATGAATTTAAAAATCAACCGCTGAGGAAGGTCAGAGATGAAAAATACGTTAACGGCAGTCTTTGAAAAGGTTCCGGAAGGATATATAGGATATGTTGAAGAACTGCCTGGCGCAAATGTCCAGGGAAAAACATTAGAAGAAGCGAGGGAGAACCTCAAGGAAGCAATAGAATTGGTTCTTGAGGCCAACCGACAGTTAGCGGAAGAAGAACTCAGCGGAAAAGAGTTAATAAAAGAGCCGTTCGGAACCATTTCTACATGAAGCGCACAGATTTACTCCGCCACCTGGAGAGTTGTGGATGTGAATTTCTCAGAGAGGGTTCTCGCCATACAGTGTATGTGAATCGTAAGGAAAAGAAAGTATCCACAATTCCCCGCCATCGTGAGATAAATGACAGCCTCTGCCGTAAGATACGTAAAGATTTAGGAATAAAGCTTCCATAATAACCCACTCCAGCGGACGGCTGAATAGCCCTCGCTGATTTCTGTCGTTAGCTAGTGTGAGGCGGTCAAAGAGTCCTCGTTGATGTAACTAATGAACAGTCAACTTGGTGATGCACTAGGAAATTAGGGACACATCCCATATTTTAAGTTGACTCCTTCCCTCCGCCTTAAAACGAAAATGTGGGAGGTGTCGCCTCTTTCCACCAGGACAGGCGAGACAAAGGAACAGAAAAAATAAATCTGTCCCCTTTCTTCTGCTTTCTTCTCCAAGGGCGTCCCTCTTCACTCTTCTTGGGAGAAACGAGATGAACGGAAAGAAAAAAAAGGAGCTGGCAAAAAAACCCCAGGATTCTGAGGAGAATCAGTGGCTCCGCGCAGAACAGGTCAAGACAATTTATGCCCACGGCCTTGTGGCGATGTTGTGGACCATACTCTTTGCTGTGTTTCTGACCTTCATCTTGTGGCCGGTAATCTCACATAGCATATTGATCGTCTGGTTTTCCTCTGTCTTCCTGGTCATGTTGCTTCGATACCTGTTGACTTTTGCATACAGGCGCGCACCTGATGAATCTCTTAGATCCCGCCCTTGGGGTGACTGGTTTGCCCTCGGGCAGGCCGTTAATGGCATGGTTTGGGGCTCTGCTGGCATCTGGCTGTTCGCTGAAGGGTCCATCGCGCACCAGGCTTTCCTCGTCATGTGGTTGTCCGGATTAGTGGCAGGAGCCTTGGCAATGTATTCTGTCATGACAAAAGTCTTTCTGGCGTTTACCCTCCCCGCTATGATTCCGCTTACCGTACAATTTTTCGTCCAAGGGAGTGATATTCATATCACCTTAGGCATCGCGGCGCTGATCTTCGTAGCTGTCATGATGGTCAATGCGAGGCGCGTGAATACCATCGCCCTATCGTCCTTGAAACTCCAGTACGAAAATAGAAACCTGATTGCCTTCTTAACCGCGGAGAAAGAGCGCGGTGATAAACTCAATGAAGACCTACAATCTAAAATTGAGGAACATAAACAGACACTTGCGGCATTGCGGGAGAGCGAAGAGAGATACCGTACCGTTTTTGAAAATACAGGTACTGCTACGATCATCGTTGAGGAGGATACCACCGTTTCTATGGCCAATGCAGAATACGAGAAACTCACCGGGTATTCCAAAGAAGAGGTGGAAGGCAAGCAGAGCTGGACAGAAATCGTTGCCAAAGAAGACGTAGAAATAATGAAGGAGTATCATCTTAAGAGAAGAGAAAGAGAGGCAGCTCCCACTGAGTATGAATTTCGCCTCGTTGATAGGCACGGGAATATCAAGAACATATGGAACAAGGTGAGCATGATTCCCGGAACAAGGAGAAGCGTTGCCTCATTGATGGATATCACGTCTCGCAAGAATGCTGAGGAAGCACTGCGGGCGAGTGAGGGGAAGTATCGATCCTTCATGGAGGCAGCTCCGGACCCTATGATCGTCTACGACATGCATGGTAAGGTAACGTACTCAAACCCTGCGTTTGCACGTGTCTTCGGCTGGTCCCTGGATGAGCGTCTGGGTATGAAGATGGATCAGTTTGTACCCGAGGAAAACTGGCCGGAAACCAGCAAAATGATTGAGAAGGTGCAAGCTGGTGAAGATTTCTCTGGTATTGAAAGCCAACGATACACCAAGAACGGGGACATTATACCGGTCAGCATAAGCGGATCCACGTATCAGGATCATGATGAGGAATTAGCAGGGAGTATCGTGATCCTCCGTGATGTGACCGAACGAAAAAAGATGGAGGAGGCTCTCCGTGAAAGCGAGGCGAGATACCGGTCTGTTATGGAGGCCGCACCCGACCCTGTCGTAGTCTACGACATGGAGGGCAAGGTAGCTTACCTAAACCCGGCTTTCACGAGTGTTTTCGGGTGGACCCTGGAGGAGAGTTTGGGAAAGAGACCGGATTTTGTGCCTGAAGAGAACATGCGTGAAACGAGGGACGCCATAGAACGTATGCTTCGAGGCGAGACAATCCGGTCTATGGAAACCAAACGTCTGACAAAAGACCGAAGGCTGGTAAATATTCAGGTTAGCTCATCGACCTTTATGGGCCCCAATGGGCAGCCTGTGGGGAGTATCGTGATTCTCCGTGATGTGACCGAACGAAAAAAGATGGAGGAGGCTCTCCGTGAGAGTGAGGAGAAATACCGCCTGCTGATGGAAACCTCCCCCGACCCCGTGATACTGTACGACCCCGAGGGCAAAACCACCTATATCAACCCGGCCTTTGAGCAGACCTACGGTTGGACCCGTGCAGAACTATACGGTAAGCGGGTAGATTTCGTTCCTCCCCACGAGGCCGAAAGGACGCGGGAGGTAGTGGAACGCACCGTCCAAGGGGAGAGTTTGACCACCGATACCCAGCGCCTGACCAAGGACGGGAGGGTTTTGGACGTACAGCTCAAAACTGCATTTTTCCGTGGAGCTGATGAGGGGACGGAGTACGGAATGGTGATCCATCGGGATATCACCTTGCTGAAGCAGGTGGAGGAGGAGTTAAGAAAGGCAAAAGAGGCGGCGGAGGCAACCAACCGTTTCAAGAGCCAGTTTCTGGCCAGCATGAGTCACGAGATCCGAACACCCATGAATGCGATTATCGGAATGGCCGATCTGCTCCAGGAAACCCCTCTGAACGTTGAGCAGCAACAATACGTCCACGTATTTCGCTCAGCCGGAGAAAATCTCTTGAACATCATCGACGACATCCTCGACATCTCTAAAGTGGAGGCTGGTCACCTTGATCTTGAGGATATTGACTTTGATCTTGGTGAGGTCGTTGAACAAACGTGTGAAGTTCTCGCTATACCAGCCCACGCAAAAGGTTTGGAACTGGCGTTCCATGTTACCCCGGACGTCCCCACCCAATTGGTTGGTGACCCCGTCCGCTTACGCCAGATCTTCATCAACCTGATGGGGAATGCCATCAAGTTCACTGAGGCGGGGGAGGTAGTTGCTGCAGTCAAAAGAGCAAGAACAGCGCCCGGGGAGCAAGGAATAGGAGATGTTGAACTGATCTTTTCGGTCGCTGACACCGGTATCGGAATCCCCCCGGAAAAAGTAAACGCAATCTTTGACATCTTCACCCAGGCCGACTCATCGACGACGCGCAAACATGGTGGAACGGGGCTTGGTTTAACCATCTCAAAGCGGCTTGTCGAACTCATGGCTGGGCGCATCTGGGTGGAAAGTCACGTTGGTGAGGGGAGCACCTTTTACTTTACGGCCACGTTCCAGGTTCAGGCTGAACCCAAGAGGTATGTCCATCCATCTCGAGTAGATTTGAAGGGGCTTAGAACCCTGGTGGTAGATGACAACGCCACGAATCGCTTAATACTAAAGCAGATGCTTTCTGGATGGGGCATCTTGGTGACAGAGGCGGAGAACGGTGAGGATGGCCTCTCCGAGCTCAAACGGGCCATAGTCTCAGGGGAACCGTATAAGCTGCTATTACTTGACTGCTACATGCCAGGTATAGACGGGTTCCAGGTGGTGGAAACTATCAGGAAAGAACTGAATATTGCGGATATAACCATCATGATGCTCACCTCAGATAGCCAGAGCGATGACATTGTTCGGTGCAGAGAACTGGG
The DNA here is from genome assembly GCA_043818015.1 of Pseudomonadota bacterium. GTDB lineage: Bacteria > Desulfobacterota > UBA8473 > UBA8473 > UBA8473 > JBDRGH01. Next base: position 6,507 of record JBDRGH010000158.1, on the reverse strand, counting down.
CGTAGCCTGTTATCTGGTAAAGCCCATCAAGGGCTCGAAACTCTTGGATGCGATCACCACCACCATCGGTAAGACAAGGATGGTGGCTGAGGAGCCAGCGGAGGGAAGGCCTGCTGTCCCTAAAGACTTACGACCTCTCCGTATTCTCCTTGCGGAGGACTCTGAAGACAACCGTTTGCTCATCAAATCCTACCTTAAGAAGACCCCCTACCAGGTAGAGATGGCCGAAGATGGTGAGATGGCCGTTGAAAAGTTTACCTCGGGAACGTACGATCTTGTGTTTATGGATATGCAGATGCCCGTCATGGACGGCTACACCGCGACCAGGGAGATAAGAAAGTGGGAGAGCGCGGAGGGGGTAAAGGCGACCCCTATCATAGCCCTGACTGCATATGCCACCAAGGAGGAGGAGCAAAAGAGTCTCGATGCAGGGTGCGATGCCCATCTGACCAAGCCCATAAGAAAGGCAAGGCTCTTGGAAGCCATTTCCAAATATACCAATACATCTCAGTGAGGAGTAGCCATGACCCGAGAGAGAGAGACCCGAGAGGGCGAGAGGATAATCTGCTATGTGGATGAGGAAATCGAGGATCTCATCCCTGGATTTCTTGAAAACAGGCGTAACGATGTAAAGAGGTTAGAAGAGGCCCTGGCTGATGGCGATTATGAAACCATCCGGACATTGGGTCACATGATGAAGGGAGCTGGCGGGGGGTATGGATTTGAGACCATCAGCGATATAGGCGAATTCCTTGAAGGTGCGGCAAAAGAGGAAAACACCGAGGAGATTCGGAGGCAGATTGGTGAACTCTCACATTTTCTTGACCATGTGGAGGTGGTTTATGAATAGTGCCACAAAACCTCTGATCTTGAGCATCGATGATGATCACGATCTCCTGAGGCTCATCGAACGGTTTCTCACGCGAAGCGGCTATGACGTCATCACCGTCGATAGCGGACCCAAGGGACTGGAAGTCATCAGTAAGGTCAAACCGAACCTTATTCTCCTCGACATTAAGATGCCGGGAATGGACGGTTACGAGGTCTGTTCCAGGTTACAAAAAAACAGTGCGACTGCTTATATCCCGGTAATATTTGTAACTGTCTTAGGGGAGGAACAGGAAAAGGCCAAGGCTTTTTCGCTCGGTGCCGTGGATTATCTTGTGAAACCGATTCAAAAAGATACCCTCATACAGAAGGTACGAAAACATATAAAAACAGATATTCGGTGGAAGGCGTTGCACGAAGAGGCTGTCGCATGGTATGAAAGGATGCAACCGGGAGATTTTATTCAATTCAAAGAGTTTCTGTTTAATGAATTGGGCCTGAATCCAGAAGAGAAATACAGATTCTCCAAGATTTCGCCCACCAAAATCTATTCGATATCTTCAGATCTGGGAATTGGCAATGGTAAGATGGCTCAATACGTTGCAAAGTTCCTCAGACTACCATATATCTCTCCTATCAACCCGGAAGACGTTCAATTGGGTGTACTCCCCACACCATTTTGTAAATCAAACCACGTTATAGCGGTAAGCCATGTGTCGGCCAAGAACGCCTTTGTGCTCAGCAACCCTTTTGACTGGGATTGCATGGACAATTTGAGGAATTTTGCTGGGTTGGGCAAGACATCGCAAATCATGATATCGGAGCCTGATAACATCGATATGCTATTGAAATATGAGACCTCTACTCCGCTTAGAAAGGTTCTGAGCGTTGGAGACAGGGAAGAGAGCTTACTACCGACCATAGAGACCCCTGGAGAAATTCCTGAATCGGAAGTAAGGAAACAGCCTATCGTGTATATTGCCAACGTAATCCTCGACAAAGCCGTGGCTGAAAAGGCCAGTGATATCCACATACTGCCCAAGGAAACAAAAACGGTTGTCCGCTTCCGGATTGACGGGGATCTGAAGGAATTCTTCAGCCTGAAAAAGAATACAGGTACCAAACTCATATCCCGTTTCATGGTCCTCGGAGCTCTCGATATAGCAGAGAAGAGGAAACCCCAAGACGGGGGCTTTGCGGCAATCGTGGGTAACAGAACGTTCAATTTCAGAGTGTCTTCATCGTTCACGCCCAACGGCGAAAGTATCATAGTACGTATACTGGAGCCATACGCCGAACCAAGAGACCTAACGGAACTCGGTATGACAGGTAAACACGCTGATACCATGATTAGCCTCACCGACCGTACCGGGGGGCTCCTCCTGACCGTCGGGCCCACGGGGTCAGGAAAGACCACAACCATTTACTCGTTGCTCAATAAGATTGACTGTGAAACCCGTAGTTTAATATCCGTAGAGGACCCTGTAGAATACCGTATACCGTTTGCCAATCAACACCAGGTGAACGAAAAGGTCGGGGCTACGTTTGAAGCCCTTCTCAAAGCCACTGTGAGACAGGATCCGGACATACTCTTCCTGGGCGAGGTCAGGGACCCGTATTCTGCAAAAGTGGCTATGGACTTTGCAAGTACAGGTCACCTAACCATTACCAGCCTGCACACATCCAATGCGACCACAGCGATCTTCCGTCTTGAAAGGCTCGGGATTGACCGAAAAGCAATGGCAGATATCATCCTAGCCGTGATCGCCCAGAGATTGTTGAAAAAGCTTTGCCTCCATTGCAGAAAAATCGTACCCGTCTCTAAGGAAGAGACTGACATGCTGTCGCCATTTACCGATGAAGTTCCATCGCAGGTGGCACATCCTGCAGGTTGCCCCAAATGCAACAACACCGGCTATTATGGACGTGACGGGATATACGAGATTCTCGAATTTGACGCGGCGATCTCTGAAATGGTTCGTTCCAATATCTCCATCACAGAGATACGATCCTTTGCCCAAAACAGGGGAGATTACCTGAAAAGCCACCATGCAATAGAAAAGGTAAGAAATTTTATCTTCAGTCCAAAGGATATCTATGAAAAGGTACTAATAGAGGATATAAAGCTTGAAAGAATAAAACCAGAAAAACTCGCCGCGGAAACCCAGCCCCTTGAACGAAAAGAAGAAGACAAGGCATCGATTCTCGTCGCTGACGATGACGAAGATACGCGAAACCTTACGGAGCTGATTCTGAAAAATCAAGGGTATGAGGTGACCCCTACCAAAGACGGTGTGGATGCGCTCCTTTATTTAGGCCAAAAACCCTTTGACCTAATCCTCTCTGATGTAAACATGCCTAATTTAGACGGGTTTAAACTGCTGGAGATGATCAACCAAAAAGGGATAAGGGCACCTGTGATATTTCTGACATCCAGGACAAGTCCGGAAGATGAAATGAGGGGTCTCGAACTGGGAGCACTGGATTACGTCAAGAAGCCAATCCAAAAGGAGGTGCTGTTGTTGAGGGTTAGGAGTGCTCTCGCAAGATCGAGGAGGTGAGAGGGCAGGTTTCTGTAAAAAAGGGAACGGTTCTATCTGATGAGGGGAAAAAGACTAGATTTTCGCTGATAATTGGGACATAGATATATGGTTACATCGCGGTCATGTAATAAAATGTAAGGATAAAATACCGAACAACAGTATGGCGAGTGACGCAACTTTATCTGCGCTTCATTCGCGCTCGTCCTGCTCAACGTCACGGTCGCCTGAGGAGGAATAGTAATGCCAGAGCAAGTAAGCATTCGCGAGGATCTGGGACTCATCCATATAGATTCGTACGGGGAAGTGAGCGAACTAGATCTCATACAGTCACTTGAAGCCGCGGTGAAGATCAATAAGGACCGCGGGCTGAACAGAGTATTTGTCAATGCAACCAGGCAAAGGTTGTTGCCTTCTACATCATCTCTTGCTCATTTCAGGTTAAGGCTCTCAGAAGAGGCCGGCACTCTGAAACACGCAGTCGTTGCCAATCCCGACCTAACGGAAGCCTTGCAGTTCATTGAGGCGGGGTGTAGAAACTGTGGTATGGAACTGCAAGTCTTTGACTCACCTGAAGTCGCCTTGGCTTGGCTCAACGAATAGCCGACCAATTGGATGGACCTGATCTGCAAACGCTGGCGCTTTTCGAGACAGCTCATCCAGCTTGTAGTAAAAAGGACGCGGTTCTAGAAAAAAAATAAATCTATCCCCTTTCTTCCCGTTTATTACGGTACTTAACCCCTTGCTTTGCCGAGGATACAATTATACGTCCCTATTCTTTCGTCTCATATCTTTCGTCCCTCTTGTGGATGCCGGTTCTAACTCCCTTATCTTTTCTCTCCTTTACAAAATTATATTCATCTTCTTCCCATCTCAGGTTTGTAAACAATGTATGTGATCCGATTCCACTAATCAGCCCCTGGGTAAGTCCTAAAATGTCGCACACAAGGAAGTGGTTTGCCTTTCCAATTGAGATTCCGTCACGCGGCAACAGGGTTAATTTATGAGCTATCTTTTTAACCTCTTCTTCTAGCTCATCAAATGGAACTGATAGTGACGCCCAGCCGATTCTTTCAGCTTCTTTGCCGCTTATAGCATCCCCGGTAAGCAGCATCAATCGTGCTCTTTTGTATCCCACCGTTTGATACAGCGGGATCAGATTCACACCGCTGCCGGCAAACCCCAACCTTTGTTCGGCATGACTGATTTTAGCGTCGTCCGCCACAATCGTGATATCACTCATCTCTGCTATAATCGAGCCTTCTCCGATACAATGACCGTGAACCTGTACAATGGTAATTTTTGGAAATAACATTAATTTAGATGATTATAAAGATTCTTCTGGACACTAACCCCTTGATCTGATAGAGTATATCAAAAACAAAAGGGGGAGGTTGACCAATGTCTGGCAAAAATAAGAAGAAATATATTCGCAGGATCAAAACAATGACCATTGCTGACTTTCAAAAGCAGTTTGCTACTGATGAACAATGCTATCAACATCTTAGGAAGAAACGATGGCCCGATGGTTTTGTCTGCTCCAGGTGCCAAGGCAAGGAGTATTATTATCAGAGGTCTCGCCGTCTTTACCATTGCCGGGCCTGTGGCTACCAAGCTTCTTTGATTGCTGGTACCGTCTTTCATCATACCCATCTGCCTCTTTGGAAATGGTTTTGGGCAATCTACCGTCTTTCTCTGGATAAAAAGGGCCTGTCGGCCATCCAATTGACGAAAGAGGTGGACATCTCTTATCCCTCCGCATGGTTGATGTTGCATAAATTGAGGGAAGCCATGAGAAAGAGGGATAAACGCTACCTGCTGGGAGGAGTGCTTGAATTTGATGATGCCTATGTAGGAGGAGAGCAGGAGGGGAAAAGAGGAAGGGGCGCAGAAGGGAAGGCTCCCATCGCAGTTGCAGTTGAGGAACATATTGATGGAGAGGGTACCATCAAACCAGGGTACGCAGCCATGGAGGTATTGCAGAGTATATCGGGAAAGGAGATAAATCAGTTTGCCACTGACCATATAGAACCGGGTTCCACCATAAAAACAGATGGCCTGGCAGCCTACCGGGGGCTTGAGCATAAAGGTTATCATCATGAAAGAATAGTGACCGGTGGCGGTCAGGCAGCAGGAAAACTTTTCCCTTGGGTACATGTAACAATTGGTAATTTCAAACGATTTTTGTTGGGCACACACCATAAAGCAAGCTCCAAACACTTAGGTCGGTACCTGGCAGAGTTTACTTACCGTCTCAATCGGCGTTATCACGAAGGGGACCTTTTCGAGCATCTTATCCAAGCCGTTCTGGAGTTTAAAGCTATTACTTATCGGGAGCTTATCGTTCAGAGTTAAATTTATAATCATATTAATTATATCCAATTTCCACTCAACTTTTGCAAGGTTTGAACTCTATCTATCAAAAAACTTTTGGACAAATCGAAAAGGGATTTGGGTAATATACTGGCAACAATTAATCGGACTCCCTCCATTCAGTCAATGGGATAAACTTTCCGGTGGATATATCGGCCTTAAAGATTTTCCAGGTATTGCCCCCTTTGTGGCTAGTGGAGCTATAGTTGATAGGGCCGCTGAGCCCACCTGTATCGAAGTTCTTAATGGTCTCCATCTTATCTATAAAGGACTCTCTATCGATTTCTCTACCGGACCTCTTTAACCCCTCTACCGACACCACAGCATAAAGCCAACTTAGGGTATATAACTTTCCGCGATAAGGTTTTTCCGTACCTGGGTGGTCTTTGAGCGTTATCTCCCTCATTTTGGCTAGGCCGGGTCCCTCATCGTACCAGGAATTCGTAGGACTGACGGCAAAAAATTGTTTTGCTGCGCCTCCCGCCATCTCTATAACCTCCTCTGCACATGTAGCAAGGCTTCCGAATACCGGAACATTTAACCTGTATTTTTTAAGATCCCTCAACAAGACTGTCGCTGTCTGAGGAATACCACCAGGGAGAATTATGTGATCTACTCTATCTCTTTTTAGACTCATTATTTGAGAACTGGCATCAACTGAACCTGGATTGAAAACCTGTGTAGAAGTTGGAGCAATCTTATAAAATTTTAACCTCTCCAATGCGGCTTTCAAGTCAACTTTGCCAGTTTCGTTATCGGGATAGAT
>JBDRGH010000157.1:0-3672 GCA_043818015.1 Pseudomonadota bacterium | reverse complement strand
GCCCTGAAGAGGTGGAGGAAGACAGAAAGACGAATTTTGGGGAAGGATTGGAAAGGGCACATGGTTTGGTTAATGAGCGGAGGTTTGAAGAGGCCCGCGCGATCTTGCTTGAACTTAAGGGCCGTATTGATAACCCCCAGGAGATAGAAGCGGTAGAGAATGAACTTGAAATCTTAAAGCGCGAAGAGGAAACGACGAAAGAGGAGGAAGAGAAAGAAAGCTTCCTGATGGCAAATAAGCTCATAGAAAGTGAAGAATATGAAAAGGCCATCACGGAGCTGGCAAAGTTAAAGGAGAGTACGACATACAGTCAAGAAAGCCAGCAGATGATAGAGAGAGCCATCGATAAATTTGCAGGAAAGAAGAGACAAGAAGCGGCAAAATTATTTCTTATGGCAAAGAACACAACGGATCTCATGGAGAAGAAAGGGCTGCTTGTACGATCCCTTGAATTATTGCGGGAAGTGATAGAAAAGTATCCTGCCAACAGTTACTCTGAAAAGATAACCAAGAACATTGAGACCGTGAAAGAAGAGATCCTCAAGATTGACCCTCAGTTTTCCGAGAAGGCACCCGAACCTGATGCAGAATTAGAGAGATAGCTAGCTATCGGTGATCTCCGGAATGGATATGTCCTTCCTTCCCCTTTCGGAGCGATCTTTTCGGCCCACGTTTCATTTTGCCAGGTCTTGGGCGTGGCGGCTCGATACCCCTTTCTTTCAGCCACCTTCCGGCATCTTCATGCAAATCCTTCAAGGCAGATCTAATCAATATCACCTTATACATCTCCACCTCGGCCAACTCATCATTCAGGCCCAGGCAGTGAGATAATCTTCCTGCCTGGCGGGGATGATTTGCCACATGGGCCTTGAAGGCTCTAACATCTCTCTTGCGAAGAATGCGGTTGAGTTTCCGGTGAAAATTGGCGTAACCCTGCTCTATCTCCCGCTCATCCATATTCCCTTACCTGCTCCAAAAACCGTGAAAACTATGGACAGGCTCCTACCCGAAGAAAAATTCCTTTGAGCAGTCATCAAGACTCCCGCCCGCCTTTTCCCTCCCTGTAAAAGAAAGCTTCACGAGAAGTAAACTATCTGTCTTTGAACACGGGTTTTCTCTTTTCCAGGAAAGCTGTTATTCCCTCTCGGGTATCCTCTGTGGCAAAAAGGGATGGCATCGCATCGGAGGCATATACGATCTCCTCCCCGCCTAGCATCCTATTGATTGACGACTTGGCCAAGCGTATCGCAATGGCCGGTTTTGAAGCAATCTTTTTTGCCAATTCCATTGCCTCATCCATGAGTTTTTCATGGGGGACAACCTTGCTTACCAGATTGAGACGAAATGCCTCTTCTGCGGAGATTGGCTCCCCGGTCATCGTCATCTCTTTCGACTTTGATCTCCCGATTATCTGGTGAAGACGTATTATGGCAAAACCTGGTAACAATCCCAGGTTTATCTCCGGTACCCCAAACCTTGCCTTCTCCGAAGCAATTATGATATCACAACTCATAGCCACCTCGAAACCACCGCCCAGTGCAAGTCCGTTCACCGCTGCGATGACAGGTTTCTTTACATTTTCGCCTATGGCTAAGGCCTGAAAGACGTCATCGAGAAATGCCAGAACGCTAACAGGATCAAAGCCGAATCCAGTGATATCCGCTCCTGCACAGAAGGCTCTTCCAGCGCCTGTTACGATTGCTACCTTTACGTCAGGGTCCTTCTCCGCTTCCGCAAAGCCCTCTTTTAAACCCTGTCTGATCCCCGGACTCAAAGCGTTCAGCTTTTTCTGATCGTCAAGGGTCAATATGGCAACTCTTTCCTTCTTCTCGTACAACACATCTGCAAATTTCATTTTATCCTCCTGTTATAAAGAATATTGCTGCTAGGCAGCCTCTAAAGAACATATGTTGCCTGCATGCTTTTTTATTTAGCCTTGCTCACCATATATTCAACTATATCCTTAACTAAACTACCCGGCCCAAAGACCTCGCTTACGCCCATCATCTTAAGTTGAGGGGTATCATCATCGGGAATTATACCTCCCAGTACCACAGGAATATCTTCAGAATTCGCTTCTTTTAAAGACCTCATCAACTCGGAAACGACATACATATGAGCTCCCGATAAGAAGCTTATACCGATTATATTCACATCCTCTTCTACGGCCGTCCTTACTATTTCTTCTGGAAATCTAAACCTCGTATATACAACCTCAACGCCCCGATCTCTGAGCCCCGCAGCTACCAGCCGAACACCCCTGTCATGATCGTCCAGATTTGGTTTCGTTATCAGGGCCTTGACCCGATCAACCTTAGCCACATCTCACCTCCTCTTTACCACGCCAACTGCTCATAGTCAGACATGCTATAATGCTTGGCTGGGCGTTTGTACGTCCTCTCTCCGAAGCGGAGCGAATCATCCTGTAACGGCATTAGTAGAATCTCTTATTATAATTGAAGACATCCTTTATTACCTTTGTCATCTCTCCCATAGTAGCATCTGCCCTCGCTGCCTCAAGTATGGACGGCACCAAATCACCACCTCGGGGCCATTTGTCCTTTACATTCGATGCGACTTCTTCCAACCTTTTCAACTGCTCTTCAGTCTTTTTGTTGTCTCGAGCAGCTCTAAACTCTTTGACCCTCTTAATCGCCAATTCTTCAGCATCGGTGACCAATGGTGTCGCCTTAATCTTCCCCGGTTCCTCCTCAACCACATATTCATTAACCCCAACAATGGTCTTCTCCCGGTTCTCTACCTTACGCTGATGTTCAGAAACACTCTTTTCAATCTCTGCCCTGAACCAGCCCGTATTCCACGCCTTATCAAAACCCATCTCCTCGATTGTATCAAGCAGTTTATTTGCCCTGTCTTCCAGCTCGTTTGTAAGCCATTCCACATAGTAGGAGCCTCCAAGCGGGTCGGCAACAAGCGGGACATTGGTCTCATGATAGATAATCTGTTCAGTTCTAAACGCCAATGTTGAGGACTCTTCGGAATGGATGCCTATAGCTTCATCGTAGGGTGTCGTCCATATCACTTCTGCTCCGACCAGGTAGGCAGCAAGGGTTTCGAACCCTGCTCTGAGGATGTTGTTCAGTGGTTGCCTAGCCGTAAACGTAGAGCCCCCGGTTTGCACGGCTATTATAGGCCTCAACGACCGAGGGTTTTTACAGCCAAACTTTTCCTTGGCAGTCTTTGCCCACATCCTCCTGAGTGCTCTAACTTTTGCTATTTGCTCGAAGAAATCCATCCCAAAACCCAAAAACAGGTTTACCTTCGGCATGAACTCGTCGGGGTCTCCACCAGTGTTCATGTACTCGGTAGCTATGGCGTTGAGAAGAGCCATTGAGAATGCCATCTGCTGGACCACATTGGCCCCAGCTTCCTCGAAGGCATATCCACACATGCGAAATGACGTCCAGTAGGGCAGATTTCTCGCGGAATACTTAATATGTTCGACTATCAGCTTGAGGGTATCCTCAGCTGTTGCACAAGCGTGATCAGAACACATGGCTTGATAGATCTCGTTTACACTTACTCCATGCAACGTTTCTTTGGGGTAGCCGCACCTTTCAGCATAGGTGACGTACATTGCAAGACCCGGGGAACTGGATTCATAAAGAGAAAAGATCGTATGCAGCCTGTCTAGCGGCAAACCCGAGAAGA
>JBDRGH010000156.1:0-5523 GCA_043818015.1 Pseudomonadota bacterium | reverse complement strand
GCTTATCGGGCCGCATCCGAGTAATCCTGCGCCCATCGTAGTATATCTCACCTTTTTGCGGTTTGTAGAAGCCGTTGATGCAATTAAGGAGGGCTGTCTTGCCGGCCCCATTCGGTCCAATAATGGCCAGTATCTCTTTATCACGGATATCGGTACTCACGTCAACAAGGGCCTGGACGCCGCCAAAGTTAAGCGAGAGCTTATCGATCCGTAATTTAACTTCCTTACCAGACTCCACCTATCATCGCCTCCGATTCAACACCATGCTCCCCTTTCCTTGGCTCATCTATGCGCATGGAGTAACTTTACACAAACGTTTTGTCATCTTTTTGCTCCAAAAACGGAAGGTTCTAAGAAGCGCTCTGCATTGAAACTCTATCCTTTCAAAATAATGATTGGGGGTTCCTTCATGCCGCCCCTGAAACCAAGGGCTTTTTCACACGTTACATAATTGATGAACTCGTAAAAAGTCGAAAAAGCCTAATGATCGTCATTCCGGCGAATGCCGGAATCCAGTAATCTCAGATAGTTATGAAAACACTGGACACCGGTTTTCACCGGTGAGACGACTTTTTACGAGACCATCATAATTGACTCACATAAAAAGCTCTATCGCTATTAGAATTAGGTCTAATACTTAGACCAATTAAAATATTTTGTCAACAAATTTTTAGCACATCATGGGCTTCTCTCCTCTTTTCGAACTCTCTGACGGCATACGGTTACCGCCTGAATTGTAATTCCAAAAACAGCGCCAATTTCAACATTCTTCCTGCCACTCAGCGCCTTGGATAAATACACCCCTATCCTCCTCTGTTGCGCCGTCCTCTTCCTGTGTTTTAAGAGATCCTCCTCCGTCAAACCGTAGTATCCAGCAACGTCTTTCGGTTTAACAATATCTTATATCTCAGGTCCCCTCTCAATCTTTGCGACCCCCTTCCGTTTCTTCGCCCTCCTTATGTCTGAATTGAAGGATTTTTTCCGGAATATAATGCTTGACAAAACCATTGATTTTATATATTAAAAAAGGACATTCCACTCTAAAAGACACCTAATAATTTGACTGAAAGTCTCGAGTTAATACGGTTTAAATAGAGTCTGTTTATAAATGCACTTTTTCCGTCATGCCGGACTTGAGGAGCCTGCCCCGTACTTGCTACGGGGGCATCCAGAAGGTCTTGAAAGAACTGGATTCCGGCTCCCGTATCAAAGTACGGGACAAGTTTCGCCGGAATGACGACCTTTTGGAATACCGTTAGTTTATAGACAGACACTAAATAGTTGTTCACCTTTTGGTTTGGGGGAAAGAGGCGAAAAGGGACTTGAGAAAGCCTGGTCTTCGGAATATTGAAGCCAGGCTTTATTTTTGGAAGGGGGTGCAAGGGGTCACCATTTCACATTGTTTCGTTTTAAAAGAAAAGAGAGGGAAGAAGTTGGAAAAGGCGATAAAAAATAAGTATTTCGTTGGGGTTGCCTGTTTTTTCCTCTTAATCTTTACTCCCTTCGTGACTTTTCCCCAGGTTCCCCAGAAGATGAACTACCAGGGGTATTTAACCGATTCAGCGGGGATGCCTATCCATGGGACGGTCCTGATCGTATTTTCTATCTATGATGTTTCTCTGGGAGGGAGCGCCCTGTGGAGCGAGGCATTGAATGTCCCGGTGAACCAGGGATTGGTTCAAGTGGTCCTTGGGGATATCAGCCCTGTTAATCTGATGTTTGACACGCCGTACTATCTTGGGATTAAGGTGGGGACGGATCCGGAGATGATACCCCGGGGCAGATTGGTGACGGTGCCTTATGCCTATAGGGCCAGATATGCGGACACGATAGTGCTTGAAGATACCTCTGTGATGAGTTCAAAGATTGCAGATGGGGCAATAACTTCCGGCAAGCTTTCGTCCCGCCTCTGTGACCGAGCCGAAGCTGAGCCATGATGCCACCCTTATGGATGTTGGAGGAGGAGTGATCGGGGTCAATGTCGGGACCTCGGCCGACAGGATCGTTCAGTTGGACGGATCAGGGAGATTGCCTTCGGTCGATGGGAGCCAGTTACTGAATCTCCCTATGACTTTGCCGGATAACTCTGTAACAACCCCAAAGCTTCAGGACGGGGCAGTGACAGGGCCGAAGATGGCCTCGAATTCAGTTTCAGGCCCCCATTTGAGCGATCAATCTGTGAGCACTTCCAAGGTCGATTCGACGGGTGCGGTTTCGGGCCAGGCATTGATTGTATGACGGGGCCTCGGTGTCTGGGGAAATCCAAGCTCAGCCCCTGTGAGCTTGCCCTATTCAGGAACCGCCTCCAGTTCATCGCCGGGCTTTTCGATTACGAACACCGGAGAGGGAGGGGCCGGGGTCTATCAGATCGCCAACCCATCCAATGCTGAAGATGCCCTTTCCGTCAGGACCACGGGGACAGTCCCGTTTAGTGTGGATGCGACCAAATGGGGGATGGTAACCAATCTCAATGCAGATATGCTCGATGGCTATCATGCCTCTGCCTTTTTGACCCCAGGGCAGGTCGAGAGTGTAACCTCATCGATGATCGTGGACGGGCAGGTAGGGGCAAGTGATATCAATTCAAGCCAGGTTCAGCTGCGGGTGAGCGGGTCTTGTGGTTCGGGTTCTTCGATTCGGGTGACTAACGCTGACGGCACCGTCACCTGTGAGGCCGATGATGTGGGCTCTTTTCCCGGGTGGGGACTAATTGGAAATAGCGGCACCAACCCTTCGACCAACTTCGTGGGGACAACTGACAACCAGCCCCTTTACTTCCGGGTCAATAACACAGTAGCCTTAAGAATCATACCAAATACTGAGTCCCCTAACATCGTGGGTGGTCATCCTAATAATTCTGTTAGCGATCGAAACCTCAAAGAGAACTTTGCCTCCGTAGACACGCTGGGATTGCTTGCTCGGCTTGCAGAAATTCCCCTTAGCACCTGGAACTACAAGAGTCAATCTAATTCTATTCGTCATATCGGCCCTATGGCTCAGGATTTTTATGCAGCCTTTCAGATCGGCGAAGATGACAAACACATCAATACAATAGATGCTGACGGAGTGGCCCTGGCTGCGATTCAGGGTCTTTACAAACTCCTCAAAGAAAAGGATAGCCTCATCAATAAATTGGAGTCGCAACTCACCACCCTGGAGCAGCGAATCTTAGGGCTGGAGTCTTGGATCTCTGGAGGTGGTAGATGAAACAACCACTTTTCGCTATCCTGATCGTGATCGTAATGATGGGTGCTGGATTAGTGTATGGCCAATCCAGCCCCAATTACCGGATGGAAATAGAAGTCATCTCTTCGGGAGGAGAGACGCTCCAATCCACCTCCAATGATCTCCCTTTCTCCCTGGGTGAGCCTTCAGCCTCCGGACCCTCATCGAGCAGCAATTACATCCTCCATGGAGGGTTCTGGAACATTCTGCCCGATGCCCCGAAAACATATTCTTTATCCCTGGCAACCGGATGAAACCTCATCTCGTTGCCTCTTCAGCCCTTCGAGGCTGAGATCTCTTCTGTTTTGAGCCAAATCTCAGGACTCTTTACGATCGTCTGGTCCTATCAGAACGGTAAATGGTGGATGTACGATCCGGCGAATATCGGATTCAGCGACTTAACGACCATGGAGGCAGGTCATGCCTGCTGGATCGAGATGACCCAGGCTGGTGCTCTTAACATTGCAGGGTCAGAGCCTATAAAATCGCTGAATCTAAAAAAAGGCTGGAACTTTGCAGGATTCAATTCGAATCAATCTACGCCTGTCACCGATGCCCTTGCTTCCATTTCGGGCAAACTTGTCATAGTCTGGTCCTATCAGGATGGGGGCTGGAAGCTGTATGATCCTGCCTATCCTGGATTCAGTGACCTGGCCGCAATGAAGCCGGGTGATGGGTACTGGATCAAGGTGACTGAGAATTGTATCTGGGAAATACCGTAGTGAAGTACCCCGCAGCAGAGCTGCGGGGCATCTAATCCCCTAAAAAACTCTCCTCCCCCTTGGAGACTGTGTCGTAACCTATTTTTGTCACCCTGAACTTGGTTCAGGGTCTCGTAAGTATTTGATTCTATTAGATGCTGAAACAAGTTCAGCATGACATTTTAACAATTTCCCCCATTACGACACAGTCTCTTGATGGGGGAGGATTTACCCTGTGAGATAGAGAATCCATCTAAGTCTAACTCAAATAATCAGCCTTATCTCACAGGGTGAAGGTGGGGGTGATGATTAGATCATTTCCCCCTCACCCTAACCCTCTCCCCCAAGGGAGAGGGAAGGCCATTCATCCCCCAGCAGAGCTTAGGGGTATTCTGGCACTCTTTGATAAAGGGTTCAAGGATTCAAGGGGTGAGGCTGTCATTATCATACTTTCTTTTCTGGAGGAGAGGGAGCATTATGAACTTTAGAAACATGATTTGGACCATTTTAGTATGCTTTATTTTTTTAGTAACAAACATAAAGGCAGCCGATATTCCCCCCTCCCCTCCTGCAAGACTTGCCGGTTATGTTTATCTCAACGGTCAACTCCTAAAAGACTCCAATGGTTACTCCTTGAGGATTGAAATAAGTGAAGATAGAAATCGAGGGGAAAATAGACTCTCAGGGCCGTTATTCTCTCCTTATCTCAAATGATATGGGTATAAGGACCGGGGACCGAATGGAAATACGACTCTACCAGAATGAAAGATCTGTCGCTTTGGCCAATGGGGTGAATGTGCCTGACTTTGGGACAATGAAGATTGTTCATCTATTGTATTAAGGGGGCTATTAGGGGAGGGAAAAAATGAAAAGAACTGCTTTGGTTTTACTGATCGCCATAATCGTTTTAATGCAAGGGGTTTCTCTGACTTTAGCCCAGGGGATACCCCAGCCTTACCGGATTGGTGGAACGGTTAGCATTGATGGGGTTCAAATAACCCAGTCTACGGATGATGGGCTCATCATCAAAGTGACCAAGGCGGATGGCACTGATTACACCGATTCCTACGGCAATCCCTCTGAGGATGGGGATGGTCTAAATACCAGCCATTTCTACTTAATTGACATACCGATCTTTAGTGCAATGGATCAGCCTGGGGGAGGAAGATCCGGGGAGACGGCATTGATTCATGTCTATCTCAATAATAAGAAGCTTTTTGTCTCCAGTCCCATGGATGGAAGGATTCCCATAGGCCCAGAAGGATCATTCTCCCAGATTAATCTTTCAGTCGTCACAGGCCAGAAATGGTCAGGACCGGTTTCATTAAATCTTAAGATGGTAGAGAACTATACCGATACCTCAAACAACATCAAATTCAGGAAGTATACGGAGCCTCTTACGGGGACGATTGAGATCTCCCTTGGAGAAGAACACTTAATACCGAATGAAGAGGGGTGTGGAGAGCCGGCGTGAAGGGGGAGACCCCCAGGTAGCGGGGATCGATTCCGAGGAGGAGGTGGTGCATCGCCGTGTTCCCGACCAGCGTGACTTCGAGGATATCGATCGGGGCGAGGCCCCCCTCCGCGGTCACGGTCC
>JBDRGH010000155.1:0-2023 GCA_043818015.1 Pseudomonadota bacterium | reverse complement strand
AGGAAGATGAGAAACAAGTTACCACGAGGTAAATGCAAACGATGTGGAAAACGTAGACACACTCCAGGGATGATTATTTATAACCACGGTCGTAACGGGCAGGGACTTTGTCGGAAGTGTCTTAACACCTACAAAGAATTGAGGTTGGAAAAATGAACATAACCGAACTCAAAGACTATCAAGGCGATGACAGGGTAATATCTTCGCACGATATGGAAGAGAGGATTCGCAACCAAAAGACGCTTTTCAGCGTGAGGTCGATGATACCGTTGCTCGACCGCTACACGGAAGGATTTGAGGCGGGGGAACTGGTGATTGTGTCAGGAATAACAAAAAATGGGAAAACGACCATGGCACAGACGCTAACAAACAACTTCTACAAGCAGGGCTATTTCTCCCTATGGTTTACCTATGAACTGCCGCCAAGACAGTTTCTAAGGTGCTTCCCTGAGCTTCCCCTGCTCTATATGCCCTCGATCCTGAAATCCGGTAGCTGGAAGTGGCTGGAAACCAGAATACTCGAATCATTTGTGAAGTATAACACTCGCATAATCTTCATCGACCACCTGCACTACATCGTTGATATGCTCCGGCAGGGTAACGCATCGCTTGAGATCGGCACGATAATCCGGCAACTGAAGCTGATGGCGGTACGGCATAACTTCATTATCTTTCTGATGGCGCATACTCGGAAAAAGTCAGACGGCGACAGCTTCGGGGACCCCAGGGATGCCTCGTTTATCGAGCAGGAATCAGACGTTACTTTGATGGTAAAGCGATTCCCCGATATTGAAGAAAACCTTGCGTGTGTCAGGGTAAACCAGCACCGGAGAACAGGCGTGATGATGAAGAAAGTCTGGCTACAAAAGATAGACGGGTATTTAGTAGAGACAACCGAACGCGAGGAACCGAAGAGCAAGAGAAGTTATTACGACAAAGATTGAAAGGAGAGGGTGAATATTAAGCGACCAGTTAAATGTTGTCCCGTGGGTAGTTATAAACATCAAATCCCTATGCCGATTAAAGGACGGGTACAAGGAATAGATTTTTGTATTGCTGATATTGTAGCAGCTTTAAATGCAGCAAATATTATTACGGTGGCAAGTTGTTGTGGACACGGGAAAATGGATGGTTTAATATCATTAGGAGATGGAAGAGAGATAGCCTTAAAGATTGGAGGGATCGAGTGATGTGGGGGGTGTATGAAAATGAAAACACGGATACCATACACATTATTCCATGTGATGTTGACGGAGAACCGTTTGATCCTCACGAAGAAAGTATAGCCTGCCCTTGTCATCCAGGAATAATCGCAGTTGGAGAGGACGGCAGAGAGATAGTAAACCACAATATGATTCATTGATTGAAAGGAGAGGGTGATGTCAAATTTAACGTGGTGTGAAGAATGTGGCGATGATATGCAGGGACATTCTTATGAGTGTCCAAATTGCAACAAGGAGCTTTGTTATGGCTGTTATCAAGAACACAAAACAAAGTGTCCTGATCAAGACGATGAAGTTTAATCATACCCTGTGTATAGGCATTTTTCGTTTTGGCATTGAAATATCATACACCCTGTTGCAACCCAAAATATCGATATGGGCAACGATGCAGGGGCGGAGAATGAGGCGAGCTATGCGTAAAATCAGGGAATTAAAGAAAGATAACCACGACAAAGATTGAAAGGAGAGGGTAATGAAGGAAACAAGAACGGTATATGCAGATGAACGGTCTGCCATGGGTCGGCTCGAAAGAAACAGGGCAATCAAAGAAGTCAACGGGAAAACCCTTATTTTAAACCGTCCATTGGGCATTAAGTTGTGGGGAGCTGTGGATTACATGAAGCGGTGCGGATACACGTGGACGTGGGGAAGATGAACCACGACAAAGTTTGAAAGGAGAGGGTGATGATATACGTTGACATAGATCAAGTTGTACGAAATTTACTACAGCCGATGGGGATAGACCGCACCAGATTCTACGCCGTGAAAAGCAAGGGGTTGACTACAGTTGAATTTTATGA
>JBDRGH010000154.1:0-4472 GCA_043818015.1 Pseudomonadota bacterium | reverse complement strand
TTTGCTGGAGCAGTGGGGTACCCATCGAGGGTGAGCAGGAAGGGGAAAGCCAGCCCGAAGAGGCTGGAAGGGGAAAGTATTCCCCACCTGCGATCCCCGAAAGGGTCAATGCGGAAGCAGTGAGCGAGGGGATAAAGGGGTTCACTATAAATTCGGGAAACCCCAGAGATCATTTCCCCTTGACAATAGCTGGATTTATGCTAGTTTAATTTATTCGTTTATCACCTGTTTACGCAATTCCTCTGGAGGATATGATGGACTACAAGAATACCCTGAACCTCCCTAAAACCGAGTTTCCAATGAAGGCCAATCTTGCTCAAAGAGAACCGGAGATTCTCAGAGAATGGGATGAAAGGAAGATATACGACCAAATAAAAGAGACTACTAAACATAGAGAGAAATATATCCTTCATGACGGTCCACCCTACGCTAATGGACATATTCATATGGGAACCGCCCTCAATAAAATCTTAAAAGATATAATAGTAAAATCAAAGGCCAGGGCTGGATTTAACAGGTATTATGTGCCAGGATGGGACTGTCACGGTCTTCCCATAGAACACGAGGTAGATAAGCGACTGGGTGAAAAAAGACATTCTATGTCTACCCGAGAGATTAGGACATTGTGCAGGGAATATGCTGAGAAGTTCATAGGTATCCAAAGGAATGAGTTCAAACGGTTAGGAGTATTCGGTGAGTGGGATAATCCCTATCTTACGATGAATCATACCTATGTGGCCACTATAGTCAGAGAATTCGGTAAGTTTGTAGAGTCCGGTAACGTTTATAAAGGTAAAAAGCCTGTCCACTGGTGCGCGTCCTGCAGCACCGCTTTAGCAGAAGCGGAGGTTGAGTATCAGGATCGGGAGTCACCCTCTATCTATGTTAAATTCCCCCTCGTTTCAGATATTAGCGGGATACTTCCCTCCCTTAAGGGCCAGAAGGTTTCTGTCCTTATCTGGACTACTACTCCGTGGACGATACCGGCGAATCTGGCTATTGCCTTCCATCCTGATTTTACCTATGTTGCTGTAAAAGTGAGGGATGAGGTCTTTATACTAGCTGAGGGATTGTTGGAAGAGACTATGAGGACACTGGGGATTCCCGATTATAGAGTCCTGGAAACGTTTTCTTCTTTGAAACTGGAAAGACTGAAATGTCGCCATCCATTGATAGATCGGGAGTCATTGTTAATTCTAGGCAATCACGTGACGCTAGACGCTGGTACTGGCTGCGTTCACACAGCCCCGGGGCATGGACAAGAGGACTATGAGATCGGTCTGGAGTACGGTTTAGATATCTATACCCCTGTGGATGATGAAGGAAGATTTACCGATGACGTCGAATTCTTTGCCGGGGAGTATGTCTTTGATGCTAACAAATCGGTCAATAAAAAACTGAATGAAACAGGCTCTCTGTTAAAGGAAGAGACCGTATTTCACTCCTATCCCCACTGTTGGAGGTGTAAAAACCCAATAGTCTTTCGATCTACCGAACAGTGGTTTATCTCAATGGACAAGAATGGGTTGAGGGTAAAGGCGCTCGACAGCATCAACAGGGTTCAGTGGATACCGAAATGGGGTAGAGATCGGATCTACGGAATGATCGAAAATCGCCCGGATTGGTGTATCTCTCGCCAAAGGGTTTGGGGAGTCCCCATCACCATATTCTACTGTAAATCTTGTAACTATACCCTTGCGAAAAAGCAGATTATCGATTTCATATCGGATCAATTTGAAAAGGAGGGGAGCGATATCTGGTTTTCAAAAGAGGCAAAGGAGCTGCTTCCTCAGGGCACCAAGTGTCCTGAATGTGATGGCACTGAGTTCAAAAAAGAGGCGGACATACTGGATGTTTGGTTTGACTCTGGTGTCAGTTATGCGGCAGTGTTAGAAACAAGAGAGTGTTTAAGATTCCCGGCAGACATGTATTTGGAAGGGAGTGACCAGCACAGGGGATGGTTCCACAGTTCTCTATTAACATCTGCGTGTACGAGAGGGAGGGCACCATATGAAGCTGTATTAACCCACGGCTTTGTTGTAGATGGTCAGGGGAAAAAGATGTCTAAATCCTTCGGGAACGTGATTGCTCCCAATGAGATTATAGAGAAATATGGGGCTGAAATTCTGAGACTCTGGGTTGCCGCCGAGGATTATAGAGACGACATTCGAATATCGGGAGAGATAGTAGAGAGGCTCTCAGAAGCTTACCGCCGCATTCGAAATACCTGCAGGTACATGCTGGGGAACCTCTACGATTTTGATCCATCGAAAGCAAGAGTTAAGTACGAAGACCTCTTGGAGGTCGATAGGCTGTCCATCCATCGGTTGCAAAAACTTATCACGAGGGTCGCAAACGCTTACGACAACTTCTCTTTTCATACCGTCTACCATTCTCTTCATAACTTTTGTGTGGTAGATATGAGTGCCTTTTATTTAGATGTCCTAAAAGATAGACTTTACACTTTTCCCCAGGATTCCAAGGAGAGGAGATCGGCCCAGACTGCTCTATATGAGATCTTGACCGCTCTTGTAAGACTGATGGCGCCCATTCTCTCTTTTACTTCTGAAGAAGTCTGGAAATATGTATCGTCGGATGGAAATAAACAGAGCAGTGTTCATTTGACCCAGTTTCCGGCAAGTAACGAGGATTACATAGATGACGAGTTAGCCGCCAGATGGGATACTCTCCTAAGGGTCAGAGGAGAAGTTTCGAAGGCACTGGAATTGGCCCGTAGCCAGAAGACCATCGGGCACTCATTGGATGCTGAGGTGAGTATCTTCGCACCCGAAAAACTGTATGGATTCTTGAAATCCTATCTTCATGAGTTGGCGTCAATGTTTATTGTTTCGAGAGTTAGTCTCTTTGAAGGTCAAGAAGGCGCGGGTAAGTTTAAGAGCGAAGAGATTGAGGGATTGGGAATCGATGTGGCCCAAGCCTCCGGAAAAAAGTGTACGAGGTGCTGGCTTTACTACCCTACAGTGGGTGATAACAGCAGGCATCCTACGATATGCCAGAGATGCAGTGAGGTAATAGAGCAGTCTTGAAGAGAAACTATCTAATCTCGATCGGAATTGTCCTCGGAGTTCTACTACTGGACCAATCTTCCAAACTCTATATTGATACAGTTCTCCCCCTTCACCACTCTATTCCGATCATAGAGGATTTCATTCATATCACGTATGTGAGGAATACCGGTGCCGCGTTTGGTCTTTTTGCTTCGCACGTTGGTGGCCTGAGGTTTTTCTTCATTACTATCTCTATCGTAGCTATTCTCGTAATGCTTTTCTTGTTGAGAAACCTAAAGGATGATCAGGTACTTCTTGTATCAAGCCTATCACTGATCATCGCTGGAGCCATGGGGAACCTGATCGATAGGATTAGACTGGGAGAGGTTATAGACTTCATTGATCTCCACTGGTACTCTTACCACTGGCCGGCCTTTAACGTGGCTGATTCTGCTATCACTGTGGGGGGGGGCTTTTTAGCTATCAATATAGTTTTCAGAAAGGAAGCCGCCTGAAAAACTATGTTCCTTCGGAAAAATAGCGAGGAGAGCTCATTCACATATTTTTTGGGCGGACCTACTGGAGATAAGCAGTTTCCTGTCAAGCGCGCAGTGGGTTAGAGGGAAGAAAATTTTCCAGCGTGAGGTAGTTATGTACCCACTTCTCTTTCAAATAGGTAGCCTTAAGATACACACGTACGGGGTTCTCATTGCATTGGGTTTCTTGATAGGCATTATCCTGACCTTGAGGGAAGCAAAGCGCGTGGGAGAACAGCCTCAAAAGATCCTTGATCTGGTCTTCTACCTGATTATTGCTGCTATAGTGGGATCCCGCCTTCTCTATATAATACTTCACCATCGCTATTATGTACAGAACCCCTTGGAAATAATAAAGATGTGGAACGGGGGCTTGGTATACTATGGAGGTTTTGTTCTGGCCTTGGTGGTAGGTATATGGTACGTCAGGAAAAAGGAGATGCCCGTCTGGAAGACGGCTGATATCGTAGCTCCTTCCATAGCTATAGGACAGGCTATAGGACGATTGGGCTGTTTTTCCGCCGGCTGCTGCTATGGTAAAGAAACAACCCTTCCATGGGCTGTCACTTTTTCTAACCCCGAAAGTCTGGCAAGGTTCGAGATTCCCATTCATCCTACACAACTGTATTCCTCTATAAATGCCCTTTTTATATTTCTGATTCTAACGGTGGTAAAGAGGTTTAAGAAATTTGATGGCTTGCTTATATGGTTATATGTTTTACTCTATTCTATCACACGCTCTATCATTGAGATCTTTAGGGGTGACGATAGAGGGTTCATATTTGGAGGAACCCTGTCTGTATCCCAGTTTATTGGAATTATTTTAATGATTACATCTGTGTTTATGCTGATATATTTGTGGAGACGGAACAAGAGTTTGTTAAAATAGTAGGTTGGAGATGAAGTAATAAATGACAAACTTTTTACC
>JBDRGH010000153.1:0-11564 GCA_043818015.1 Pseudomonadota bacterium | reverse complement strand
CAATAGACTCCCCTACATTCGCCTTGAGGTTGACATTCTTGAGTACTAATTCCTCATCATACTTAAAAGAGACATTCCTGAGCTCTATGTCCTTGGAGACAGAAACGAGCGGTTTTGCATCTCTTCGATCCTTGATTTCAGGTTCGGTGTCGAGAAGATCAAATACCCTGGAAGCAGCAGCGAGTCCCTGTTGAATCGTGTTGTTTACGCTACTAAGCCTCTTCACTGGCTCATAGAGCATAATTAAACCCGCAAGGAAGGAAAAGAAGTTACCCGGGGTTGAGTAGCCTCTTATAACGCAGTACCCTCCGTACCATATAACAAAGGCAGTTCCCAGTCCTCCGATAAACTCCATCACAGGAGATGATATGGCACGGACCTGGTGGGCTTTCATAATGGTTCGAAACAGCTTGTTGTTTTCACCAGAAAACCTTTTGTTTTCGTATTCTTCCATCCCAAAGGCCTTTACAATTCTATTCCCAGAGATCGTCTCGTGCAAGAGCGTCGTCAGCCCGCCCATGATATTCTGGCTTCGGGTACTGATGTTTCGGAGTCTTCTGCCAAATTTCACAATGGGGATGATTGCAAATGGAAGGACCAAAAAGGCAAAGCTTGCTAACTTCCAATCTCGATAAAATACAACCCCCATTAATGCAATGATACTGAAGAAATCCTTCAGGATACTAGTGACCGCACCCGATACTGCTCCCTGTATCAGGTTGACATCGTTGGTTATCCTGGACATCAAAACACCAGTGGGGGTTTTAGTGAGGAAGGAGATCGGAAAGGGTCTGTATGTGACGATACAGCTTATTTCTGATGTCTGTAACTATTCTCTGACCTACGTAGCTCATCAAATAGGTTTGGCCATAATCAAACGCTCCTTTTAAGAAGTACAGCAAGATAACTGCCAGCGGAATCAAATGAAGCATGGAGATATCCTTTTTAAAGAATATCTCGTCCAATGCAGGTTTTACCAGATAAGCGACAGCGGCTGTAAGCAGAGAGACAAATATCATGCAAATCATGGCAGCAGACAGCCTGAAGCAATGAGGCTTCACAAATTGCAGTACGCGCTTATATAGCTCCATTATTTCCTTTCCACCGAGATGACAGTAACGCGTTTTGTGAGAGTGCGCTGCAACTGGCAGTCGCCAGTTCTTAGATCAATAGCACGATTCCACAGAAGTATCACTGTACTTAACTCATTGAAAGTCCAGGTGAATCAACGGCGACAATTCCAAAGAGGATTGTTATTGACTTTGTTCACTACCTTTAGCATTTTCAGCTATTGATCGAATTTTCTGCAGCCTCTGTTTTATCCACACCACAAAATTAATCGGCAATTCATTGACTGTCTTATATAACATGTATAATCCCAGTATACCAAGGAAAAAGTTTGGTGCCCATAATGCAAGGGGAAGCGGTATCTTCCCGCTCTTAGCCAAAACCTCTCCGCCAACAAGAAAGACATAATAGACTAAAATTACCCCCAAACTAAGTGCGAAACCCCAGAACTTGCCGGATGGCTTCGATTGCATACCCAATGGAACTGCAAGTAGCCCAAATACTAAACACGCAAAAGGGAGTGAGAATTTTTCATGGAGCACCCCCAAAGGACGAAAAAAATCTTCCTTTTTCTGTCTCAGCTCTTTGATTTTTCTTTGGAGTTCCATAATCGACATTTCAGTATACTTCTTGGTTAGAGCCTGTTTATCTTTAATAACCGTTCCTAAATTCACATTGATATCGTACGTGCTAAAACCAATCTTTTGGTACGAGTTTAAATCCTTACCCGCTCTGTGAATAGCCCCATCAATCAGTCTGAGAGTAACAATGAGTGATTTGGGGTCAGATATTATATAGCCCTCTCTAGCAAAAATCGTATGAGGGTCATCCGTTTCTCTTCGCTCAGAAACCAAGATCCCTTTCAGTTTTTCGCCCCTCACCGCTATTTCATTCACATAGAGAACTAATCCCTCAAAGTCGCTATTGAACGTTCTCTCTTTTATCCCTATGTCTACCTTGTTTCGAACCATATTGAAGACCAATTCGTTATACGAGCGACTCCCCCAGGGAGATACATAAATTGTTACGAAGGAAGTCAACACATAGCACACTGTGGATAGAATCATTATTGGAGTTACTAGTTCATAGAGACTTATTCCGGACGCTTTCATTGCTGTAATTTCATTATCTCCAGAAAGTCTTCCCAGGGCCGTCAAAACTGCCATTAGTAGAGCCATGGGAATAGTCAGTACAAGAAAGGAAGGCATGGTGAACAGGATCAACTTTGAAATATCAATAAGCCTTACCCCTTTATTGACCACTAGTTCCGCCAACCTTAAGATGCTGTTCGTCAAAAAGATGAAGGTAAATACCAAAAGCCCGGCAAGAAAAGGGGTTATAGTCTCTCTGGTTAGGTATAAACTTATCGTCTTTCTCATAGGCATTTATGGTCGAGTCTCAGTTCAAGCCCGTTCTTCATGTGCCTCCGGCAATAAATGGGGGGTCATAGCTTTACAGGCTGTCCCCTAAATTCCATTCACGTTGCCTGAAATCTTTTTCAATCCGGGTATGGTGGGCTAAGACGAGCGGAAGAAGATTTCAGGATCCACCCTCCGGGGGGAGCGTTGCAATTGCCAATCTTCCGCGTCACCAAGACGTATGAGTAAAAAACGTGCTCGTGATCGCTCGAACGAATTCTTGTTTACGTAACAGCGTGTAAAGACTCGACCCCCATCATTCCTATAACTATTCTCGCAGCCCTACGAGAAGCTCCGGGGGCTCCTAGTTTCTCTTTAACCCGAGCCAATTCATCCTCAATGTTGGAGTACAACTCTTTATCTTCCAGGACCTTGAGAACTTCCTGCGCTATTCGCTCTGGAGTGACACAGTGTTGAATTAATTCAGATACCACGCTCCTCCCTGCCACGAGGTTTACCAACCCAATATTCGTAACTTTTACCAGTAACTTACCGATCACGTAGGTTAAAGGAGAGACCTTGTAGAGGATCACCATGGGAGAATTCATTATGGCTGCTTCCAGGGTAGCTGTTCCCGAAGCCACTATGACGACACTGGATATGTTTATTAGGTCATAGATGTGATCTGTGGCAACGTTGACACTTACGGTTGTGCGGGTATCGCTGATGATTTTTTCTATTTCGATTTTATCTATGGTAGAGGCAACTGGTAATACGAATTGTAGATTTTCTAACTTCTTATTTAGTATCTCAGCGGCTCTCAACATCTCGGGTAAGAGAAGTCTAACTTCGCTCTTTCTGCTTCCGGGAAGCAACCCTATAGTTATCTTGTCTTTGTCAAGCCCAAATTTTTCTACAGCTTTCTCTTTGGAAAACTCCGGTTTTGCTACATCGATTAAAGGATGTCCCACAAATTCAACATCGATGCTCTCTTTTTCGTAAAAAGGTGCTTCAAAAGGGAGGATTACCAGCATCTTATTCACGAGTTTAGCGATTTTTTTTACCCTACGCCTTCTCCATGCCCATACCTGTGGACTGATATAATACAGAACTGGGATATTCCGTTTTCTGGCAAATTTCGCAAGGTGAAGATTAAAATCCGGATAATCAATCAAAATGACCAAGTTTGGATGGTATACATCGAGCGATTTTTTCAGCTCTCTCGATGCCCTTATGATCGTCCTCAACTTGGAGAAGACCTCCATGATTCCAACAACCGCCATATCAGACGAATCAAACAGTACGTTAACACCCATCTCCTTTATCCTTCGCCCCCCGACACCATAGAAATATGTGTTGGGGCTCAGTTCCCTGACGGCCTTAATCAAATTAGAGCCATGAAGATCAGCTGAGGCTTCTCCTGCAACTATGAGGATTCTCTTTGAATGATTGTCCAAAACGTCACCGAACGAGGTTGGGGGGGGCGCACCTGAAGACCCTATACTGCCTTCTCAACCGTTCTACACACCTTACGAATCTCCTCCTCCGTCAACTCGGGGTACATGGGGAGAGACAGTACTTCGAGAGATGCCCGTTCACTGTTCTGCAGGTCTCCTGCGTTGAGAGATAAGCCCTTAAAGACTGGTTGTTGATGGAGAGGAAGGGGGTAGTAAACAGCCGAAGCGATACCTTTTTCCCTAAGGCACTTTGATATCCTATCCCTATTTTTCGCTCGAATCGTATATTGGTGATATACGTGTTTCGTGTTATCAGCCTCACAGGGTGTTATTACATCTACTCCCTTAAGGTAGTTATTGTATAGAACGGCATTTTTCCGGCGTAACTCATTGAATTTGTCTATGTGTTTTAACTTAACCCTTAGAATGGCTGCTTGAATTTCATCAAGCCTGCTATTGAAACCGATCTCGAAACAGTGGTATTTCACCTTGCTTCCGTGGTTTCGCAAGATTCTAATCTTTTCTGACAAGTCTTCACTATCGGTAACAATCATCCCTCCGTCCCCGTAACAGCCAAGGTTCTTGCTGGGGAAGAAACTGAGGCAGCCGATGTCACCGAAGATCCCGGCCTTCTTCCCTCTATATTCAGATCCAAAGGCCTGGGCACAGTCTTCTATGAGTACAAGGTTGTACTTTCTGCACAGGTTTATAATCGGATCCATATCGGCAGGCTGACCATAAAGGTGAACGGGCAAAATGGCCTTTATCTGATTTCGGGTCTCACTGTTTATTAGTATTCGCTCTTTCTGGTCGAAGGAAGCCTTTGTCTCGATAAATTCTTCAATCTTCTCGGGGCTAATATCATAGACTCCGGGATCTATATCTACAAAGAGCGGTTTTGCTCCCACGGAAACAATAGTTTCAGCGGTGGAAATAAAAGTAAAAGAGGCGGTAATTACCTCGTGCCCTTGCCCAACTCCACAAGCAAGAAGGGCCAGGCGTAATGCATCAGTGCCCGAGGCAAGTCCAACCGCATATTTTGTTCCTAAGTAGGAGGCAATTTCCTTCTCCAATTCGTCGACTGATGGACCTAGAATGAAGTTTCCGCCTTTAAGCACTTCCCTAATGGCCCCGTCAATTTCGTTTCTCATCCCCTCGTATTGAACCTTGAGGTTGACCATAGGAATCAGCATAATTTCTCCCCAGCTCTTTGATTTGGTCTAGAATCTTTAAAGCCACGGAAAGGGCCTTTTTTCCATCGGTACCCGATACCCGGGGAGGTCTTCTCGTGATAACCGAATCGATAAAGGACTTAATCTCTTCTTCGAGCGAATCCTTTTCGTCTATCCTCACTTGACCAGCCACAATCTTTGGCCGGGCACCATTTTCTTGGTCATTTTCAATCTTAGTATATGTGCTAACCTTCTTTGATGCGAAATCTATGGAGATATAAGCATCGGGTTGAAAGATTCGGATTTTTCTCATGGTCTTTTCAGAAACCCGGCTAGCAGTAACGTTGGCCACACACCCGTTTAGAAAAGTTATTCTAGCATTAGCAATATCAACCTTCGGTGAAATCACAGGGATACCCACAGCATCAATCCTGTCTATCCCTGAATTAACGAGGTTCAATATAATATCGATATCGTGAATCATTAGATCTAAGACCACGTCCACGTCGGTAGCCCTTTCAGTGAAGAAGCTTAATCGATGGGATTCAATAAACATTGGATTATTTAAAATGTGCTCTATGGCCACGATAGCCGGATTATACCTTTCTAAATGGCCAACCTGAAATATTAGGTTTTTGTTTTTTGCGATGTCGATCAACTCATCTGCCTCTTCGAGAGTCGTAGCAACAGGTTTTTCAACCAGGATGTCTATACCATTGCTAAGGAAGTCCTTGGCAACTCTGTAATGTACGTTGGTAGGAACAGCGATGCTTACGGCCTGTACGTCATTGAAAAGGGCTCCGTAATCAATAAAGGCCTTGGTATCGAAGCGCTTAGCAACCTCCAATGCCCTTGCTTGATTAATATCAACTACCCCGGTAAGTTCAACCCCTGGTAACTTCCAATACTTTTCTGCATGAAATTGGCCGAGATACCCTACCCCTACTACACCGACTCTTATCTTTTCCATTCTTGACCCGGTATTCCGAGGTTAGATTGCTACTATTGAAATCCCTTCCTGATCAGCAAATTTAACCATCTCCTCCTTATTGAGGATGATCGTACCGCCTGCTTCGATAGCCAGCACTGAAGCCTTTGCCTCTTTTAAAGAGCGAATTGTCTCCACACCAACTACCGGGATGTCAAGACGCATGTCTTGATCAGGTTTACTGACTTTTACAACCACCACCTGACCGCCGCCTAATCTCCCTCCCCGTTTGATAGCAGCATCCGTGCCCTCAATGGCCTCAACTGCTAAGATGACTTGCTCTTTAACAACAACGGTCTGTCCGATGTCCAGCTTGCCGATACCCTTGGCAATATCCCACCCAAATCTTATGTCCTTCTGTTCGTCATCGGTTGGGACCTTCTTTGTCAGACATCCCTTTTGAGCCAAGATCGAAGAAAGGTAATAGGTTGTGCTCTTAATATTGATACCCTCCTTCTCTAACTCCGCAGCCAGAGAGCGCAGTAATAAATCATCCTTCTTATGTTCCAACCGCGACAGAAGAGATGATGCCCTAGAGTCAGGTTTCATCCCAGAGAACATCAGTGTCTTCGGTATTCCTCCAGCCATAACGGCATTACTAATCCCTTCATCCTTGAATACCTCTATTATCCTCTGGAGTTGGCCTATGTCTATCCAAAAGATTCTATCCACATATTCTTCCAACCTATCAAGGGTTTCCCCTCTATGGGCAACGGCTGTTACACTAAGATTGTGTTCCTTCAAAGCCTTGGCAAACAAGATAGGGAGTTCTCCATTCCCAGCAATTAAACCGACCTTTTCCATTATCGACAGATGCCTCTTTCGGATTTTTTGATAAATTCAAGAAGGTTAGTGATTTCTTTCGAGTCAGGAATCTCGAGTTTCACTTCTTCTAGTGCCTTTTTCAACGTCTTGCCCGATCGAAATATGATTTTGTAAGCCTTCTTAAGGTTGTTTGTTGTCGTTTCGGAGAAATTGTTTCTTTTAAGCCCTGTAATATTCAGGCCAAACAACTTAGCCCTGTTGCCAACAGCCATAACGTAAGGAGGAACATCCTTAGAAACCGCCGAGGCCCCCCCAATAATGGAATACGCTCCAATCTTAACAAACTGGTGAATGGCAACCAATCCACCAATAATCGCAAAGTCTTCGATTTCTATATGACCGGCAAGGGTGGCTGCATTTGCCATAATGACGTTGTTCCCTATCTTACAATCATGGGCTATATGACAATAGGCCATAAGGAAGTTATCGTTTCCCACCCTTGTTTCTCCCCCACCGTGGGATGATCTGTTTATCGTTACAAACTCTCTAATAGTATTGTTATCACCTATAATTACGCTAGACCTTTCACCGCGAAATTTCAAGTCTTGTGGAGGGGTTCCAATGGATACGAACTGATACAGCTCACACCCCTGCCCTATCTGAGTGAACCCTTCTATTGTAACGTGAGCCTTTACTCTCGTGTTTTTACCAATCTTGACATCCTCACCTATTATAGAATACGGTCCTACCTCCACTCCATCATCCAATTCTGCCTTAGGATGGATAATCGCGGTTTGATGTATCATTCCAAAAATCTTCCTTCATATACCAGCGTTACTTGTCGGATATTATACCCTGAAGTTCACCTTCAGCAACCAACGAATTGCCCACATATGCTTTACCCTTAAATCTCCACAGGGAACTTCTCTGTTTCATGACCTCTACTTCGAACCTTACCTGATCCCCCGGCAGCACGGGTTTTCTAAATTTGACCTTATCAATACTTGAAAAGTAAAAATGTTTATCCTTGACCATCTCAGGCTCATAGCTCAAAGCCAAAACTCCGCCCGTTTGAGCCATGGCCTCGATCAACAGAACCCCGGGCATAATCGGATAATCGGGAAAATGCCCTTGGAAAAAGGGTTCATTGAAAGTGACATTCTTTACGCCCACAATCCTTTTTCCCCTTTCCATTTCCAATATCCGGTCAACCAGAAGAAAGGGATACCTATGCGGTAAAACCTTCGCGATGTCTTTAGCATCTAACATCCTATTCCTCCACATCGATTTTGAGTTTCTCTTCTATTCTTCTTACCTTCGATTCTAGCCCGCTTAGAGTCTTTCTCATTTTGGGCAGTTTAATAAAACTCATTTGAGATTTCAACCAGTCTCTGTGAGGAATCGGCGGGACACCTGAAACCATTTGGTTTGGTGGTATATCTTTATTTACACCGGATTTCCCCCCAACTACGACATTATCCCCGATCTTTAGATGACCCGCTACACCGACCTGACCAGCCAGAACAACATTGTTACCTATTTCTGCACTTCCTGCTATGCCTACCTGGCCAACTATGACCGTATCTTCCCCCACAATTACGTTATGGCCAATTTGGACGAGATTATCAATCTTGACACCCCTCTTAATCCAGGTTTTCCCCAGTGCTGCACGGTCGATAGCGCTGTTAGCACCGATCTCCACATCGTCATCAACCTGGACTATCCCGACCTGAGGTATCTTATGATATCTCATCCCATCTTTGGCAAAGCCAAAACCATCGCTGCCAATAACCGCCCCGCAATGGATTATAACCCTCTTCCCAATCCGCGAGCCTTCACGGATAGAGACATTTGCATAAACTAAGGTATCTTCGCCGATAAATACATCATCACCAATATATACACCCGGGTGGAGGGATACCCTGTCCCCAATCTTGACATTATTACCCACGTATACGTAAGGGTAAATCGATACGTCTTTTCCAATCTGAGTATTCTTCCCGATGACAGCTTTTTGAGCAATTCCTTTTGCTTGGTAGGGTTTGTTGTAGAAGAAGTCGGCAATCTTTGCGTAAGCCAGATAGGGATTCTCGGTACATAGAAGGGGTTTATGAGACTTCTTAAAATCGGGAGAGACTATTATTGCAGAAGCTTCCGTACTGCCAACCCTCGATAGATACTTGGGATTGCTGAAAAAGGTTATCTCATGCTCTTTTGCTTGATCGATCGTATTTATTCCCGTGATAATGGTGTTTTCATCCCCTACGACCCTACCATTGGCAAGATCTGCCAGCTCTCGCAGACTCTTCTTTACCATGTTTTTACTCGTTCCGCAGTATAAACGCGGAGCCATTGATTGTCAGGTTCCATTCTTTTCAAGACGCTAGTTTTGCTTTCTTTGTTCATTATAGGCCTTTATGACGGTACCGGTAAGATCGACAGTATCGGATGCATAGAGTACTGCACTTCTCGTTTTTTCAAGTATCAGGACATAATTACCTTCTTTCCCAATCCTTTCTACAACTTTTCCCAATTCACTAATTATGTCTTGACTCATCTCAGCCTCTTCACGCTTAAGTTCTTCTTGAGAGTCTTTAATGAACCTCTGATAATCCCTCAATTCTTTTTGGTATGCCCTTTCTCTTTCCCTCTTTGCATCCCCTTTCAATATCAAACTCTGTTTTTCTATACTATCTTTCAGCCTTTTCAGTTCCTCCTGTTTGGCCTCAACAGTCTCTTGAGCCTTTCTCACTTTTTGAGAAAAAAGCCTTTTCGCTTCCTTCCCCGCGTCAGACATATTTAAGGCCCGCTGCAGGTCAACATAGCCTATCCCCGTGGCGCTAGCCCCTAACGCTAAGTTAGGGGAAAATAGTATCAGAGATAGGATAAAGATTAAACCCGTTTTTTTCATTGCTAACTCCTTTCGACAATTCAGGTAGAAAGAATCACCACTAGAACATTACTCCAACGGCGAACTCCCAATTGCTGCCTTTTTCACCCGGCTCAGGGTCTAGATTATATCCCCATTCGAGCCTCAAGGGGCCGATTGGGGAATACCATCGGATACCCGCACCAGCGCTGGTCCTCAACTGACCGATACCATAACGCTCATCATTATCGAAGGCATTTCCTGCGTCAAAGAAGATCAGTCCTTTAATACCTGCCTCTTTGAACAGTGGAAAAATATACTCAAAGTTGAACAACAATTCTTTATTTCCGCCGATCACATCACCGGTAGCCGGATCTTTAGGGCCGACAGAGTAAGCTTCAAAACCCCTGATTGAGTTTATCCCACCCAAAAAGAACCGTTCGAAAAGAGGTAAGTCTCTACCTTGATTTCCATGGGCAAAACCGATTCTTCCACGAGACATAAAGACAGTGTCCCAGAACAAGGGGAAATACCATTGTGAATTAGCAATATACTTTGCAAAATAGTTGTCACCTCCCAGGAAACCACCGGCGTACACGATCGTTAAACCGTTTTCCGAGCCCCTCGTTGGAAATATTGTTTCATCTCTTGAATCTCTGATAAGAGCGAAGATTAAAGCACTCGTCAGAGTTTCACCCTCCTGTTCTTTGATTGCTGCGGCAGCGGTATCCGCAACATTGGTGATATCCACGAGTTCGTATTTATAAGTCCAGTAAGCCCTTGTGTATTCCTCCGTTATCGGAAAACCGAACCTGATGTCGCCACCACGGGAGTGCTTATCATAATCTATGAATTCTCTTTCAATATCAAAGAGATCAAAACCGGCAGATACAGGTGTATCAAACAACCAGGGTTCAGTAAACCCCAGGTTGTAGCTCGCTCCTTTTCCGCCTAGGCTGGCAGCCAAGAATACTTTCTGTCCCTTGCCCAATATATTAGTCTGGGCTATATTGACCATACCAATAATATTATCAACGGAACTATAGCCAGCTCCAACACTTATGGCCCCGGTGGGTTTTTCCTTTACCTTAATGTCCAAATTCAGCTCGTTGTCACTGGCACCCTTTTCAGTATCAAAACTGATCTCTTCAAAGTAACCTAATCTCTTAATCTTTTTGTAACTCTTGGTTAATCTTTCTTTGTCATAGAGCTCCCCTTCAGCAACCTTTAACTCCCGTCTAATTACCTTATCCCGGGTCCTCATATTCCCCGTTATGGTGATCCTCCCAAAATGTGTCTTCTTGCCCTCACGGACATCGAAGGTCACGTCAACCAATTGATTCTCTCTATCTATAGACGTTAAGGGCGTTATATCCGCAAATGCGTATCCAACTGTCGCATACTTATCGGTAAGACGAATGGTATCTTCCCTGAGTGACCTGCGGCTGAATATCTTCCCGGGGATTGTATTCAATCCCTTCAATAGCACCTCTTTTTCTTCTATTAGACCACCCTGAATATCCAGCTTCCCGATCTTAAACTGTTTCCCCTCGTCAATCGGGATAGTCATATACATCCAGTTCTTATCATGGGTTATTTCGGGTTTACCAACTCTAATATCTACATAACCGTGGTCCCTATAAAAGCCGCTAATCTTGTCAATGTCCCGATCCAATACGTCCTCTTTCAACACTCCAGAATCAGTTATCCAGGAAAGCAAACCCTTTTCACTTGTCTCCATGACATTTTGCAACTCTTTATCCCTATATGCCTTGTTACCGGCAAATCTAATCTCTTTTATCTTCGTCTTCTTATTTTCAGTAATTCTGAAATCTAATATCGCTTCCTTGGTTGTTAGATAGTAAACCCTGTAGTCGACTTCTGCAG
>JBDRGH010000152.1:0-4080 GCA_043818015.1 Pseudomonadota bacterium | reverse complement strand
TAGTTCCTGGAAGAAGACCTTCGTTCTGCAATACTCTCTAACTAGCTCCTTGATGAACATGTCTTTCCTATCTCCAAACCAGTCATTTTTCATGATCAGACCCTCGTCAGCGGTCTTTTCTGCCTGAGGAAGACGTTAAGGCCTTCTTTCCAATATCGTTTCGATAATACACCCCATCCCAGTGGATACTCTTTACTGCTCGGTATGCCAAATCCATGGCTTCCTTAATCCCGTGTCCCAGGGCGGTCACCCCCAGAACCCTTCCGCCACTGGTAAGTATCTTTCCGTCCCTTATAGCCGTACCCGCATGGAATATTTCAACATTCGGTATCTCCGAGGCCTCTTCTAACCCTGTGATTTCAAAGCCTTTTTGATAACTTCCTGGATACCCCTTGGATGCCATGACCACGCAGACAGCAACCTTTTCATCCCATTCGACCTGTATTTGAGAAAGGGTTCCATCTATGGTAGCTTCCAATATGGGAATTATATCACTCTTCATCCTCATAAGCAACGGTTGCGTCTCGGGGTCACCAAACCTGGCGTTAAATTCCAAGACCTTGGCCTTTCCATCCACAATCATCAATCCTGCATAGAGAACCCCCGTGTACGTCCTTCCCTCTGCAGCCATCCCCTTTATGGTAGGCATTACGATTTCTTTCATTATCTGCGTATGTAATTCTTCTTTAACAACAGGAGCAGGGGAGTAAGCTCCCATCCCTCCAGTGTTTGGCCCTCTATCTCCGTCAAATATCGGCTTATGGTCCTGTGAGGTTGGGAGAGGAACCACTTCCTCACCATCAGTAAAGACCAAAAAGGACGCCTCGTTACCAGTTAACAACTCTTCAATCACTATCTTCTTACCCGCGTCCCCAAAGGCCTTTTCGACCATGATAAGATCTACTGCACGTAATGCCTGTTCTATGCTCTTAGCGGGGATGACCCCCTTCCCTGCTGCGAGTCCATCGGCCTTGATTACGAGAGGAGCCCCCTTTTCTCTTATGTACTTTACCGCTTGATCCCTAGAGGTGAATGTCCGATATTCCGCTGTGGGTACATTGTGTCTAGTCATAAGGTCTTTCGCAAAAGACTTGCTTCCTTCAATCTCTGCCGATTTCTTGCTGGCGCCGAATATCCTTAGCCCTTCTCTCTCAAATTCATCAGTTATGCCCATGATTAAGGGCAACTCTGGACCGACCACAGTAAGGTCTATGCCTTCCTGCTTTACAAACTTCATGAGAGATAAGATATCCGTAACCTCGATGTCAATACACTCCGCCAGCCTGCTGATCCCAGCATTGCCTGGAGCACAGTATACCTTGCACACCCTGGGGCTCTGGACGATCTTCCAGACCAGAGAATGCTCCCTACCTCCTCCGCCAATAACCAGTACCTTCATACCTTACTCCCGACGGTTTGTGAATGATGACTCTGAAAAACTATGTTCTTTCGGAAAAAAGTATCCCTGAAAGCGAATCCGTCCCGATTCTATCGGGATTTGGGGGAACCCGCAGAGGCAGAACAAAAAACTAATGGTGGAGCGAAAAGGGAAACCTTTTCAGAGATCTCTCAATGCCTGAAGTGTCTCATCCTGGTAAAGACCATGGCGATATTGTATTCATCTGCTGCCTGGATTACCTCTTCATCCCTTATGGAGCCTCCCGGCTGGACGATCGCTGTCACCCCTGCCTTGGCAGCAGCATCCACACCGTCTCGGAAGGGGAACATTGCATCTGACGCCAAAACAGTCCCCTTCGTAGGCAAATGTGCCTTCATTACCGCTATCCTTGAAGAATCTACCCTACTCATCTGACCTGCACCGATACCCACTACCTGATCCGAGGTAGCATAGACGATGGCATTGGATTTGACATGTTTACAGACCTTCCATGCAAAGGTCATGGCCTTAAGGTCCCCTTCAGTAGGCTTTCTCTGGGTAACCACCTCCAGGGACTTAAAGTCCACCGTACCTACGTCTCTATCATGTACCAGAAGGCCTCCCACCACCTTTTTCATATCGTATCCTCCGTGAGCATGTCCTTCGAGGCTGGGGGCGAGGAGAACCCTCACGTCTTTCTTCTGTTTTAGCACTTCCAGTGCATCATCATCGTATCCCGGTGCTATGATTGCCTCCATGAATGTGGAGGTGACCTCTATCGCTGTTTTCACATCCACCCTTCGGTTCAGGCCGACGATTCCCCCGAAGGCCGACGTAGGATCACAATCTCTGGCCTTGCAATAGGCATCTACCAACGATTTTTCGGACGTTGCGACACCACAGGGGTTGGTATGCTTAATGATTACAGCCGTGATTTCCTGAAATTCCTTGACTGTCTCCAAAGCCGCATCGAGGTCAAGGATATTATTGAACGATAGTTCTTTTCCGTGAAGCTGTGAAGCATTGGATACACAGGGTTCGTTAATACTCCGTTCCACATAAAATGCAGCCTTCTGATGGGGATTCTCTCCATAGCGTAACTCTTGGCTCCGTTCGAACTGTAGCGTAAGGGTGTGTGGAAATTTACCTCTTCTTCCCGCATTATCTAGACTCCCCAGGTAGTTAGAGATAGCTCCGTCGTATCTCGCGGTTTCTTGGAAGACGGTTTCGGCCAATTGGAAATTTGTATCGGCAGATACGCATCCATCACTCTCTCGCATCTCCTTCAAGACCCTCTCGTAGTCCTCTGGATCAACAATGACAGTCACATCGGTGTAATTCTTTGCGGCAGAACGAAGCATCGTGGGGCCGCCGATATCGATATTCTCGATGGCCTCTGCCAGGGTACATCCTTCCTTGGCTATCGTCTCCTCAAAGGGATAGAGGTTTACTACCACCATGTCAATAGGCTTAATCCCGTGTTCCTTCATCTTATCGAGATGTTCCTTTTTGGTCCTCTGGCCAAGAAGACCTCCGTGGATTTTCGGATGGAGCGTTTTGACCCTACCATCTAACATTTCCGGAAATCCGGTATAGTCCGATACAGATATTATAGGTATGCCCTTCCCGCTTAGCAGAGAGGCTGTGCCCCCGGTAGATAGGATTTCAACTCCGAGGTCATGCAGCCCCATAGCGAGTCGTTCAATCCCCGTTTTGTTTGAAACACTTATTAAAGCCCTCTTAATCTTTGCCATCTTTCTTAGCCCCTTTTGTTGCGTTGTATTTGAACCTGTGAAACAAAGTGTCGAAAATCCTAATCTTCCATATTTCGCTCGGTGAGGTGGGATCCCTCAATCCCGATAAAATCGGGATGAATTCGTCTCAGGGATTTTTTCACGACGTAAAGAGTGCTTCAGAGGCCTCTTTGTTTCATAGTGTCTTGAAATTCTCATTTTGGTCATTTCAAGCTGTCTGATACTTGTATCCCCCTGCCAAGCCACTGGCTCTCCCATTCTGTTGAGGCTGAGGGATTGTGAAATTCTTGGCTACCTCCAGAAGATTCCCATGTTATAAGCCAGGGGAGATAGAAGAACTTTATGGAATTCATATCATCCTCCCCCCTGTATTCAAAAAGCCCCTTTAAAATAGAAAAGCAGATTCTATCTTCCTCTCTTTCATAAGAGACCAGAAAAGCTATGTCAATGAACTCCTTTGAATTGTGCTTCTTATGTCTGTATAGCCCCCAGAGTAATTTTGATTCCATGTTGCCCTCCCCGTCTTCATTATATTCGTACAGCCTCAAAAGAGGTGCCCAGTTTCTTTCAAACCCCTCATCTTCTATGGGGATTAGTTCCGGGAAGGAGAACTTGATGCTACTATCTTCCTTTCTATCATACGCGAATAGAGGCCATATTCTGACTGATTTAGCGTCCTTGGATCCACCTTTCCATACTTTTGTCTGATACTTATTGATGAGCAAGAATCTGTAAGTTGTCTCTTCATATTCTTCAAGGAGCTCTTTGTCATATGTGTATAGGGGCCAGAGAAAGAAACGGGTTTTTGAATCAGGTTTTGTCGTGAATCCGCAAATAGGGAACAACCTGAAGCTTTCTATTCCTTCTCCTTTGGCATAACGTACTATCGGCCAGGGCATATCCCATTGCTTGTAATTATTCTTTCTATCGTTGGAAAAGTGGAAAAAC
>JBDRGH010000151.1:0-11330 GCA_043818015.1 Pseudomonadota bacterium | reverse complement strand
TCTGGCATTATTTAAGTGAACCCCTTTATCCCTTCGCTCACTGCTTCCGCAGTGACCGTTTCGGGGCTCGCAGGTGGGGAATACTTTCCCCTTCCAGCCTCTTCGGGCTGGCTTTCCCCTTCCGTTCGGCTGAGCTCACGTCCGAAGCCTGCTCACCCTCGACCTGTCTGCGTGCCTGCCTGTGCCAGCACGGCAGACAGGCAACGCACAGGCAGGTGGGTACCCCACTGTTCCAGCAAAGTTCGCCATGAGACAAAGGAGTTCACTATAAATTGGGGAAACTCCAGTTGTAATTGTATTGACTTAATCACGAATAAACGATATATACTTGAACGAAATCATGAGTAATACAGTCTACGGGAAATAAGATACATTTTCAAGTAGTTAGAAAGAAGTATACACACTGGGGCGCAAGCTGGTCAAGCAAAAAGTACCCGCTGGGTTAGAGCATAACGGGGAAGAGTTACGACGACGGAGAGAGAAACAATGAAATGGCTCTTCGCGGTGAGAGGTGATGTATGAGAGGAATTAGGAAAACACGGGGGGGTCTGTCTCTATCCTTGATTCTAATACTATCTATGACCGGCTGCTTCTTGTTTCACGAGCCGCGAAGTGATACCGTTCAGGGATTGTTTTACGACGGTTTGGATTACTTTGAGGAGGGAAACTACAGGAAAGCCCGGGAGGCCTTTCAGGAGCTCAGAGACAGATATCCCTTAAGCAAATATTCGATAGTGGCGGAGTTGAGAATCGCTGATTGCTATTATTACAGTAAGGAATACACGGAGGCCATATTCCAGTACGAAGAATTCTTAAAACTCCACCCCACCAATCCGGTTATTCCTTACGTGATATTTCAGATGGGCATGGCCAATTTTGACCAGATCCTCTCCATAGACCGAGACCAGACATTTACCAAAGAAGCTGTCAAACAATTCGAATACCTCATCTCTAGATACCCTTCCTCAACTTATGCGGCCGCGGCTCAAGAGAAGCTAGCAATCTGCAAAGAAAGGCTATCCGAGCACGAGTTTTATGTAGGCCATCTCTATTTCAAAAGAAAGAAGTACAAGGCAGCTCTTCGTAGATTCGAAGGAATCTTAGAAAAGTTTCCCGAGTCAAGTATTATGGCTAAGACCTATCTCTATATTGGGAAATCCCACCTATCTTTGGAGGAGAAGGGAAAAGCAAAGGATGCCCTTATTCAACTAGTGCGCAACTATCCAAAGAGTGAATACTACAAGCAAGCGCAGAATCTTCTGGCGAAGCTCAAGTAGAAGCAGTTCTTTTGACTATCTCATAAATACTTTCCAGTGCCCGATCAATACCCTCAAGCCTATTACCGCCGGCCTGAGCCATATCCGGTCTTCCGCCTCCGCTTCCATCAACTAGTTCGGCAACCTCTTTTATCATCTTGCTTGCATCAAACCGAGGAGCAAGATCTTTCGTTACCGCTAGAGTTAACATAACATCCCTATCCCGCTGCCCAGACAGGAGGATAATTCCCGATTTCAGTCGATCCTTCAATCTATCAGCAAAATCCCTCAAGCTTTTAGGGCTATCTGCGTTCACCTTGGCAGACAGCACACTAATTCCTTCAATCTGCTTAACCTGATCCAACAGGTCTTCCGATTGTCTGCTTACAAGCCTGCCCCTAAGAGACTCTACCTCCCTTTCCAGATTTTTGCTATGCAGCAGTAGCTTTTCCACCTTCCCGACGATCTCATCCCTCTTGGCTTTCAGTGCAGATCCGATCTCCTGCAATCGATCCTCTTCCTCATGTACATACCTCAATGCCCCATCCCCTGTTAGTGCCTCTATCCTCCTCACTCCAGCGGCAATGCTGGATTCACTGACTATCTTAAAGAGGCCAATATCCCCTGTCCGGTTTGTATGGGTACCTCCACAGAGTTCCTTACTATAGCCGGGGATCCCCACAACCCTTACTTCGTCGCCATATTTCTCTCCAAAAAGAGCTGTCGCCCCGTTTTCTAAGGCTTCCATAATTGGCATGATGTGGGTCTCAACCTCTACATTTTCCCTGATTCTCTGGTTGACGAGTTCCTCTATCCTTAGAAGTTCCCTCTTCGAAATCTGGGAAAAATGGGTAAAGTCAAATCGGAGCCTTTCAGGAGCAACCAGGGAACCTGATTGCTTCACATGGTCTCCCAATACCTCTTTAAGGGCAGAGTGCAGTAAGTGGGTTGCCGTGTGATTGAGGGCAATCTTTTGTCGCCTATCCTTACTAACATGAAAAGACACCTGGTCATTCCGCCCGACGGAGCCCTTCTTGACTCTACCTCTATGAACGATCAAATCCGGAAGGGGCCGCAAAGTATCCTCTACCTCAAAAAAAAGGGAATCATTTACAATGGCCCCCGTGTCTCCAACCTGACCCCCTGATTCGCCATAAAAAGGGGTATTCCCGGTCACAATTTCGACACGATCTCCCTCGTTGGCAGATTCCACTTCTCTACCGTCCTTGATAATGGCCAATACTGAGTCTTTTATTTCAACACCCTCAGTTTCATGCCAGCAAAAGGAGGATTTGATCTTATCTTTAGTTAGTTTCTTATAAATCTCAGAAACCTCCTCCTCTCCCGAACCCTTCCATGATTGTCTTGCCCTCTGTCTCTGTTCATTCATGGCCTTTTGGAAGCCCGTTTCATCAATGGCGAACCCTTCATCACTTACTATGTCATATGCTAAATCTACCGGAAATCCATAGGTGTCATAGAGCTTGAAAAGCAGATGGCCTGGGATCTGCTTCTCTCTTGTCTCCCTTACTCTTTCCATCTCTTCATTCAAGATTACGAGACCATTATTCAAGGTCTGGGAGAAACGTTCTTCTTCATTATGGATGAGTCTGACAATGTAGTTTCTCGCATTTGCGAGCTCAGGATATGCCTCCCTCATAATGTCAATGACAGTACCCGAGACTTTATATAAAAAGGGTTTATCGAGGCCCAGTATCTTTCCATGACGGGCGCCCCTCCTCATAATGCGCCTCAGCACATACCCTCTGCCTTCGTTGGAAGGGAGTACTCCATCTCCTATAAGAAAGGTCATGGCCCTACTGTGATCGGCTATCACCCTTATGGAGGTATCATCCCTCTTGTTATCCCCATACCTCCTTGCTGAGACCTCCTCCACAAAACCCATTATCACCCGCAGTAGGTCAGTATCGTAGTTACTCTTCACTCCCTGGACAACCGCGGCTATCCTCTCTAACCCCATGCCCGTATCGATGCTGGGTTTGGGAAGAGGAGTCAATATTCCCTCTCTATCACGCTCAAATTGCATGAAGACGAGGTTCCAAAGCTCCAAAAACCGATCACAATCACATCCCACCTTACAGGTCTGCCTTCCACATCCAACATCCTTTCCCTGGTCTATCACTATCTCCGAACACGGACCACAAGGGCCCGTCTCTCCCATGGCCCAGAAGTTATCCTTTTCCCCCATCCTGACAATCTTCTTCCGTGTCACTCCAATCCGGCTTTCCCAGATATCAAACGCCTCATCATCATCCTCAAATACGGTAATCCACATCTTATCTTCAGGGAGGCCAAGGTCCTTGGTCAGAAACTCCCAACTCATATCAATGGCCTCTTCCTTAAAATAATCGCCAAAAGAAAAGTTACCTAACATTTCAAAGAAAGTATGATGACGAGCGGTTACTCCTACATTTTCCAGATCATTGTGTTTACCCCCTGCCCGGACGCATTTTTGAGAGGTTACAGCTCGGGTGTATTCCCTCTTCTCTTCCCCCAAAAAAACCCCTTTGAATTGAACCATACCAGCGTTGGTAAAGAGCAACGTGGGGTCTTGCTTGGGCACAAGAGGAGAGCTACTGACAATAGTATGTCCTTGCTTCTCAAAGTATCTCAAAAATCTTTGTCTTATTTCACTACCGGTCATCACGAATCCCCACATACAATTTCACTGAAATTTTATCACATTTGTCTCTGATAGTCGAGGCTTAATACAGTCAGAAGTTTCCTGGCTTCTTGTCAACTCCTTTGTCTCTGAGCAAACTTTGCCGGAGTAGTGGGGTACCCATCCAGGGTGAGCAGGCTTCGGCCGTGAGCTCAGCCGAACGGAAGGGGAGGCCCAAAAAATTGCCTTAATTTCCAGAAGTTGAAGAAGTTACAAAACGTAGGGTTTTAATGTTACTTAAAACGGTATATCGTCATCGGTGTCAAATCCCCTACCTTGGTCAAAGCTCCCCTCGGAATCCTGCTTAGTTTTGTCTTGTTCAGCAGGACTTCCCAGCATCTGCATATTGGAAGCAATAACTTCAGTCGCCCACCTCTTGTTACCATCTTTATCCTCCCATGACCGAGTCTGCAACCTGCCCTCAATGTAGACCTGCTTACCTTTCGACAAATACTCGCCGCATATCTCTCCCAACCTTCTCCATGCTACAATACGGTGCCATTCAGTTCGCTCTTCCTTTTCTCCCTTTTGATTAGACCATCTCTCCGTGGTGGCCATACGAAAAGTGGCTACAGCTACTCCGTCGCTCGTATATCTGACCTCGGGGTCGGCACCCAATCTGCCGATTAGTATTACCTTATTTACTGACATGAC
Organism: Pseudomonadota bacterium; assembly: GCA_043818015.1. Taxonomy (GTDB): domain Bacteria; phylum Desulfobacterota; class UBA8473; order UBA8473; family UBA8473; genus JBDRGH01. Next base: position 6,737 of record JBDRGH010000151.1, on the reverse strand, counting down.
TCCCTCCTTCATTCCGTCTCAAACGGAAAAATCCTGGTCGATGCCTCGGGGCAAACCCGAAATCCTTTACCTTCCACTAACAATAATTCAATCGGGGGTTGATTAACAAAACTAGCACAATTCTCTCGAAATTCCAAAGATTTTGTAAAAAAATTTCTCCTTGCTTAATACCCCTTTTGGTCTATAATAAAATTGTTGAGGTTTGTGACCAAATTGGTTGATGGATTAAGAGGATTCGAGGGGGCACCACGAAGCATGAAAATAACTTGCAGATGAGAGGTTTTATTTTCGTAGTAAATGGGACAGGAACTATCATTGAGAACTGAAAAAATGCTTTCCGTCTTAGAACCCGGGGGCATCATTGCCCAAAAACTGGCGAATTACGAGTTTCGTCCGGAACAGACAAGAATGTCCGAAGCTGTACGTGATGCGCTGAAGGATAACAAGTACTTGATCCTCGAAGCAGAAACAGGGATTGGTAAAACTCTCGCCTACCTTATTCCTGCTATTCTAAGCGGTAGAAAGATCATCATCTCTACCGGAACAAAAAATTTACAAGAACAGATCTACTTCAAAGACATTCCGCTCTTAAAAGAGATTCTCCCCATGGATTTCACAGTCATCTACATGAAGGGAAGGAATAACTATCTCTGTCCGAGGCGTTTCAGGCAATTCAGTTCCCAACTTACTCTAGCGTTCGATGGAGACCTCTCGCATCTTGGAGAAATCAACGAGTGGGCAAAAACCACGGAAACTGGAGATCGCTCAGAACTGTACGACGTGCCCGATGATTATCCCCTCTGGAATGACATCTGTTCGAAGAGTGACCTCTGTTTCGGACAAAAGTGTGAAAGTTTCGATACGTGCTTTATCACCCGTATGCGACAGAGAGCGGCCGTCGCTGATATCATTATCGTAAATCACCATCTTTTCTTCGCGGATCTAGGGGTAAAGGGTACCGGCTTTGGGGAAATAATACCGCGATACGATGCCGTAATCTTCGACGAAGCCCATCAACTGGAAGAGGTGGCCACCAATTATTTTGGTATAACCGTAAGCAATTATAGACTTGAAGAACTGGCTAGAGATATCCAGAAGAACCTCAGGTTAGCCAAGATCGACAATAAGGAGATAAATCAGGCACTGGATTCTTTAAGGGGAAGGCAAGAAAGATTCTTTGGAAGCCTTGAAAACGTCCCGTTAAGATACCGGTTGAGGGAGAACATCTTTCATAATAATACATTAACGCACTTTGGCGATATCTTAAATAGCCTTGAATTAATCTCTACCAGACTCAATACCCTGGAATACAAGAGTGAAGAACTGAGGGCTTGTAGCAAAAGAGCATCAGACATAAAGGAACAATTAGCTTTTATCATCAACATGCAAAGCCCCCTGTATGTGTACTGGTCCGAGAAGAGAGGTAAAGGTGTATTCTTCCATGCGTCTCCCATCGATATATCCTGTGAGTTGAATACCCGATTGTTCAGCAAGGTTAAGTCTATCATCTTTACCTCGGCGACCATTTCCATTAATAAAAGCTTTTCTTACTTTAAGAACCGACTGGGGCTTGAGGGGGAGATCGACGAATTGTCTTTGAGTTCCCACTTTAATTACGCACGGCAAACTATGCTCTATCTGCCGAGAGGTATCCCTGACCCAAATTCATCCAGATTCGCTGGGAGCATATCTGAGGAAATTGAAAAGATACTGTCTGTAACATCTGGAAGGGCCTTCGTTCTATTTACCAGTTATAAGAATATGACAGAAGTCTATCAACGGCTAAGGGATCGACTCGGCTTCTCGGTGTTACTCCAAGGTATGAAACCAAAGTCTTATCTGCTTGCGGAATTCAAGAGAGACGTCAACTCGGTATTATTTGCCACCCACAGTTTCTGGGAAGGAGTGGATGTTCAGGGCGAGGCACTGAGTTGTGTTATTATTGACAAATTGCCGTTCGCCTCGCCCGCAGAACCCGTAGTTGAGGCCAGAATTGACAATATCTTAAGAAGTGGCGGTAACCCCTTTCTGGATTACCAACTGCCATCAGCCATCATAACACTGAGGCAAGGGATTGGTAGGTTAATCAGAAATAAAAATGACAGGGGTGTTCTCTCAATATTGGATAATCGTATATTGACCAGAGAGTACGGAGAGATATTTATCAACAGTTTGCCCAATTGTCCCATAACAAACAACTTGGCGGACGTCGAAAACTTTTTCAACTAGTTCATTTGCTTCTCAATTCAATAGCTTCGTGACTTTTAAGTGAACTCCCGTATCCCTTCGCTCACTGCTTCCGCAGTGACCCTTGCGGGGTTCGCAGGTGGGGAATACTTACCCCTTCCAGCCTCTTCGGGCTGGCCTTCCCCTTCCTGCTCACCCCCGCTGGGTACCCCACTGCTCCAGCAAATTTCGCCCAGAGATACAGGAGTTCACTGCAAAATATACGAGGTTATGAGTGTAATCATAGTAGTGGGAAAATACCTCCTGAAAAAGTCAGGAAACTCCTGATTCAATTAACTTGACTTTGCTGACGATATCATTATATATAGGTAGAGGCTACAACCAAGCTCTGAAACCGGTTTTTACCGACAACCTCCAGACACTCTAGGATCAAACGGAGATTTGCATGGATTACGATATAAGAAGAGAAGATATTGAGATTCCCGACACCTTACCTTTGTTACCAGTGAGGGATGTCGTGGTATTTTCGTACATGATTTTGCCATTGTTTGTTGGTAGAGAGGGCTCCATCAAGGCCGTCGATGAGGCCCTATCAAAAGACCGTTTGATATTATTGGCCACTCAGAAAGATCCCGCGGTGGAAGATCCTACACCTGACGACATCTATAGCGTGGGAACGGTAGCTACAATCATGAGAATGCTGAAACTCCCCGACGGAAGGGTGAAGATTCTTGTGCAGGGTCTGATGAGGGCTCGTGTAAGTGAGTATATCCAGCAGAAACCTTATTACATAGCGAATATTCAGAAGATCAAGGAACCTATGATGCCTGAATTGCCTCTGGAAGCAGAAGCATTGATGCGGAGTGTCAAGGAGCAGAGCGAGAAGGTACTTTCTTTAAAGGGAGTGCCCTCCTCAGATGTCCTCATGATCCTCAATAATATCGAAGACCCGGGCAGACTAGCGGATCTGGTGGCCTCCAATCTCAAATTGAAGATAGAGGAAGCTCAAGAGGTCTTGGAGATCTTTGACCCCATTGATCGCCTGATAAAGGTCAATGACCTTCTAGGCAGAGAAGTAGAACTCTCAAGCATGCAGGCAAAGATACAATCGCAGGCCAAAGAAGAGATGACCAAGATCCAGCGAGAATATTTCTTAAGAGAACAGCTCCGGGCAATAAAGAATGAACTGGGGGATGAGGACGAAAGGACAAAAGAAATAAATGAGTACAAGAACAAGATCAAAAAGGCCAAGATGCCCAAAGAGGTAGAGAAAGAGGCCACCAAGCAATTGGATCGACTTGAACAGATGCACCCTGATGCCGCAGAGGCCTCTATAGTCAGAACTTACCTCGATTGGCTGGTGGAGCTTCCATGGAAGGTGACTACTAAAGACAGGCTTGACATCCGGGCTGCCGAGAAAGTACTGGATGAGGATCATTATAATTTAGAAAAGGTTAAAGAAAGGATACTGGAGTACCTAGGCGTTCGCAAGCTGAGCAAAAAGAAGAAAGGACCCATCCTTTGTTTTGTGGGTCCACCGGGAGTCGGAAAGACGTCACTGGGGAAATCAATTGCCAGGGCGTTAGGACGGAAGTTTACCAGGATATCACTTGGCGGGGTTCGAGACGAAGCGGAGATTAGAGGACACAGAAGAACTTACATAGGCGCACTGCCGGGGCGAATCGTTCAGGGCATCAAACAAGCCGGGTCGAATAATCCGGTCTTCATGATGGATGAAATAGATAAAGTGGGGGCTGACTTTAGGGGGGACCCATCTGCCGCCCTCTTGGAGGTCTTGGATCCTGAACAGAACTCTGCCTTTAGCGATCACTACCTGAATGTCCCCTTTGATCTCTCACAGGTTATGTTCATTACCACCGGAAATCTTGTCGATCCGATACTTCCTGCGCTTAAAGATCGAATGGAGGTTATTACACTCTCAGGATATACGGAAGAGGAGAAGCTAAAGATAGCCCGGCGATTCTTGCTTCCTCGACAGCTGGATGAGAATGGAATAACAGAGAAGGATATGACTATATCAGACGAAGCCATCTTACAAGTAATTTCTCATTATACTCAGGAAGCCGGGCTGAGGAACCTGGAGCGGGAGCTTGCAAGCATTTGTAGAAAGGTAGCTCGAAAGATCGCAGAAGGGCAGAAGGGGCTTTTTAAGATTACTAAGGGTAACCTACACAAATACCTGGGCATACCTAAGTACTTACCTGAAGAGGAGCAAGCAGATAGCAACGCTGGAGTTGCAACCGGTCTTGCGTGGACGCAAGCGGGAGGAGAAATCTTGCATATAGAAGCAGCCACCATGAAGGGCAAAGGAAATTTAATCCTTACCGGACATTTAGGGGATGTCATGAAAGAATCGGCGCAAGCTGCCTTGAGTTACGCCCGTTCAAAGGCAAAGGATCTCGAGTTAGACCCAGATTTTTACCACAAGCTGGATACCCATATCCATATTCCAGCGGGGGCTATTCCGAAAGATGGCCCATCGGCAGGCGTAACTATGGCTACTGCCTTGATCTCTGCACTTTCAAAGATCCCTGTTAATAAGGACGTGGCCATGACCGGTGAGATAACCTTGAGGGGAAGGGTACTTCCAATCGGAGGTTTGAAGGAGAAGGCTCTCGCGGCCTTGAGAGCAAAGATTAAGACTGTAATTATTCCTGAGAGAAACAAGAAAGACTTAGATGATATTCCTAAGTACATAAAAAAGAAGATCAACTTCGTCTATGCCAAGAAGATGGATGACGTATTAGAGGCAGCGCTTCTGAAGGAACGTAGGGTTGGAAATAAGAGAGATGGGAGAATTCGGGCTGATAGAGAGAATCGAAAGTAAACTCTCTTTCTCCCATCAAGACATAATCAAAGGTATCGGCGATGACGCCTGCGTTACTGAGATCCAAGAAGGGAGACTATTACTTGCCACCAGTGACGCCCTTGTTGAAGATGTTCATTTTGAATTAAAACTGACCTCTCCTTACAGCTTGGGGAAGAAATCCCTAGCAGTGAATATTAGTGACATCGCCGCTATGGGAGGGATTCCAAAATTCTTCTTGATCTCCCTGGGCATTCCCTCAAATATATCAGTAGAATTTATCGATAACTTTGTAAGTGGCCTTGTGGAGGTTGCTAAGTTCTTCGAAACCTATGCCGTTGGTGGCAATACCTCTTCTTCTCCTGAAAAGCTCACCATTAACATTACCGTATTGGGAGAAGCCCTTCCCGGCCATATAATCTACCGTGATAATGCTACGATCGGCGATCAAATATTCGTAACGGGAAACCTCGGGGATTCAGCGCTCGGGCTCAAAATTTTGAAAAGTAGAACTTCCCCAACCAAGGTTGAAGAAAAATTTCAGGATCTAGTGGAAAGGCACTGTAGTCCTACTCCAAGGGTATTCGAAGGAAAATTAATTGCAGAAAACCTCGTTGCTTCGGCAATGATCGATATCAGTGATGGCCTTGTGTCCGATCTTTGGCACATCTGCAGGCAGAGTATGGTTGGGGCAAAAATATGGCTCGAGAAACTCCCTGTTTCAGAAATCTTCCGAAAGTATTCTCAAGAATTTACTGAGAGCCCAATGGATCTAGCATTGAGCGGCGGAGAAGACTACGAACTTCTATTCACGGTCAACAAGGAGAATTTGGATTTACTTGACAAGATCAAAGACGAGTTTCAAACCAAGGTTACCCACATTGGAGAGGTTGTGGAACCAGCCCATGGAATCTCAGTATTCGATCCCAGCGGCCGGAGATATCCACTTAAGACCAAGGGGTTTGATCATTTTCTGTAAACGGTAATTCGGGCCTATAATCCTGATGCCGTTATTTCGGGCAATCTGGGTAAGTCTTTGCTCCAATGTGATACGTTCATCGACAGCCGGTCTCACTAAATCCCGACGTGAAGAAATTAGTTTATAGAAATAGGTGGCAAACAGAGCAGGGCCGCAATGCCTCCTTTGCCAAGGTAAGAGCGCAAAGAAATGCCGCAGTAACCCAGAACAGCGGGGGCTTCTGCGGCACCATGACCTGCGCAAAAATCTTCTATAATTTATAAACCTCCGCTACCTTCACCTTTACGACATATTTGGGAGGCGGAAGCTTGGGCATCTTCTGCTTCAAATTCTCTGCTACCTTATCATAGATAGGACCATCCTGCAAAAGTTCAACCCTACCTTTGAACTGGAAGCCCTTTCTGGCTTCAACGTTCAGGACATCAATGGCTACCTGGGGGTTTTCCAAAAGGTTCTTTCTTGTCTTTTCTGAATAAAGGTCAGCAAAGACGAGGGTTTCGTCATCCAGAACCGCAATGGAGCCTTTCGGCGAAACATTTGGTTTACCATCCTTGCCTGCGGTAGCTACGTAACTCAGTCTGACTTGCTCGATTAATTGTTTCATTTCATCTGTAATCTGTCCCATAACCTCCTCCTTTCTCGGCTTAATTATAGCAAGACCGGTACAATATCTCCCCTTCCATGAACGGGGAGGAACCATTTCTTCTCCGTGATACTCACCTATACCCCTTCTTTGATCTCAAC
>JBDRGH010000150.1:0-2525 GCA_043818015.1 Pseudomonadota bacterium | reverse complement strand
CGTTCTCGGTAACCTGTATCATGAAATTGCTCCTTTCGTATGTTTGTTGTTAATTTAATTATGGTGTCTCATGCCTGTTTTGTCAAGTGTACGTAGATTTTCTGCTTTTGACTCTCAACCCCTCCGTGCTGGCATACGTCTCGCCGCATCCCTGCCTGGCATAGCCATGATGAGATTGCAAAGCTAGCCACAGTGCCTCTTGAATGTCCTTCTGATAAGCGTGCCCCTCTTGTGTCAGAAGTACTGACATGGCTTTAGTGTTCGGGTTGACCATGTAACCCTTTTCATGGGGACGGTTCATTGCTTCCTGGTCCATACCCCGAGCCCCGGGCCCTTCATTTTCAGGTGGGGCAGGGCATAAATGGTATGATTAACCGAAGGCACCCCCCTTTCCTCGCAATCACTTAACGATCAGCAAACCGCGTAGAAATACGGGTTAATCCGGGCAATTTTTTGCGTGACAGGGGCCTTTGTGCAATGACCATCATTCTATTGGTCATAAAGCCGTAGTCCGACTTCTTTTTGTGGGAGACAAAGTCCTTATGGACGGAGATTGAAGAGAAACCTACTGAACTCAATACCTCAGAAATTCTCTCATGGCTATAGAGGCGAGTACAATAGGTTTCATCTCGAATCAGGCCGTTTTCCTTGGAAATCACCATCTCCCGTCCCAAGATCATATCCTTAATAAGAGTTCTTTGTCGGCAGACGAGAATGTCATCACCTGCCTCGTGCCAGGATTGAGGAGAAAAGTGCTCTAATGCATATTCTCTATTGGGAAGGTCCAAAAGAAGCAAAGATTCTGGTATGAGTAACCGAAATGCCTCGCGAAGGATTTCCTGATCTTCTTTCTCATCAAGAAAATAACCAAATGAATTGGCCATGATAATAATGAACCGGTACCTTTGATCGGGCACGCCGGTATCGCGGGCATCCCTTTGGACAAATTGGGTTTTAAGGCCTTGTCTTTTTGCTTTCTCCCTTCCCAGATTGATCAGAAAGCTGGAATAATCCAGAACGGTCACATCCTTGAATCCTCTCCGGGAAAGCTCCAGCGAGTGACGACCGTGCCCCCCACAGAGATCCAGGATCGGTGAAGATTTTTCTAAGCTAAGTACCCGCTCAAGGAAATCCACCTCCCGACAGGTCACCTCATTGTCGCAAACTGTGCGTGCATCTGTTATCAGATAGGTCTCATCAAAGAGGGTCTTCCACCAGTCAGGTTTGATGGTTATCATCCCTACTGCTCATCCTTAAGATTTCGGCTTCGTGCTCTCTACTGAATACTTCCCATCATGTATCAGATCTGCCCCGAGGCTAAAAAGCCCATCGCTTACCATAAGGGCAGGACTTCCGCCCCACGGCTGACTCCAGGCCAACTCTTTCTCCTGCTCCCCGATACGAACAACATCGTCCAGTTGGCCCTTCCTCCAGGCCTCTTCCAGTTTAATGGCATCCTGCCAGAGATTGCGGGCGTAGCGTCTCAAGTCCTCGATGTGTTCGCTCGTCAATATCCTTGGTCGTAACAGCACCTTGATGGGACCCAGAAGATAGGTAAACCCCATTTCAGTGGCCTTCTGATTGATCTCCTCCTGGATTTCTACAAAGGCCTGATAGCTGAGTTTCAGCAAGGCACGATTTATTCTGTCTACGGCTTCACGAGGGCTCATATGGTCTCTCAGAACAGCAAGGGGCTGGATCCCTCCACCTGATCCTACATTAGTAGGGACACCGCCAAAGCGTGCCAAAAACCCCTGAAGTCCTTCATCAGTGATGAAACAACGGAAATCAGTTTGCCATTCTTGAAGGAAAAGGGTCTTTTCTTCAACAAGAGGTCCGGGGCTTTTCTCTGACCAAAGCGGCAGGGGAATAAGTTCCTGGATGATATAATCGCCTGCATCCAGGGATTTTTTGATGCATTCCTCTCTGTTCTCCATGTTATTTCCCGCAAATATCCCGTGGCCTGAGTAGCCAGAGGCGGGTTTTAGGATGATCTCTTTCCAATGCCTTTCCGTCCATGCAACCAATTCTTCAATAGGTTCTCCTTGGGGGCCGGTGGTGGAATGGGGGTAAAACTGGCGTGTCCAGGGCGTATGTTCTACGGTGGTCCTGTTCAACAGGTGCTTATATCTTCCTGTGATAGCCTCAAAGACCCCTTTTACTCCCAAAGGCTCCATGCCCCTGGGATTGACCAGGATACCCTGTCTGATAGCCTCTTTGATAGGTTCTATGTCCTCTTCTTGAGCCATCTTTACCAGGGTGTTGGAATTAAAATCCATGAATAGTATCGTGGCCTCCTCTCCCTTGCAAAACACCCTCCCTCTCTTTAAGGACAGGTGACCCGGCCCGGCCAAAGAGGCCTTAACCCCATTCAGTGAGTTTAAATATTCTACAAAGTTCTTATTTTCCAGAACAACGTCCAGGGTCTCTTGCTCGGCAAGGAGTACTGCATGTACGGTATTTCTGCCGTGGTGTTTCTCATGGGCCTTGAGCATCATCCTGGCAAAACCTGGTACCGCATTAAT
>JBDRGH010000149.1:0-12378 GCA_043818015.1 Pseudomonadota bacterium | reverse complement strand
CTCGCACATCTCTCCTCTTGGTATCATCACTCTAAAGCAAAGAAGGGGCCAAACACGTTATTTATTGGCTGCAGGAATATTGTTATTATATCATCTTAATATAATTGAGAATATTGAGATACGGAGAAAATAGACAGACCACTGATAATCAGGCTGGTTTTCTTATGTGCATAATTCTTATACGGTGGGATTCGAGGGTAGATTCAGAATTGAGTAATTTTTATGCAGCTCGAGCTGCCCAAGGCTCCAAGGGATGACAGGAAGGAAAAACAACCATACTAAGAAGAAGCAACTGGTAGATAAAGGGTAAAAGTCGTACCCCGCCCTACCTCACTGTGAACGACTATTTCCCCCCGGTAGCTCTCTATTATCCTGTACACAATAGCCAGCCCCATCCCTGCACCTCTCTCCTTGGTGGTAAAGAAAGGGTCGAATATCTTATCGATGCGGTCTCTTGGTATTCCGTGGCCACTATCAGCAACAATAATCTCCAGAAAGTTATCTCCCGGAGGCCGTCTCTTGGTGGCAGCTCCGAAGCCTCTCATCTCCGAATCTTGGCCGCTGACTGCTACTTTCAGCTCCCCGCCTTCCGGCATAGCCTGGATGGCATTGATGAAGAGGTTCCAGAATACCTGCTTCAACTCTTTGGGGATAACTTCTACCATCATATCTTTAGATAGATCCCGGGAGACCTCTATCTTCTCATTCCAGTCCGGGCTATTAATAAATTCATCCAGTGTATCATTAATAACCCTAACAACGTTTACAATCTCCTTCTCTCCTAGGCCTGGCTGAGCAAATAGCATGAAATCAGTGATCAGCGAATTTAGTCTTTCGGACTCCCTTATAGCGATATTCATCAAGCGTTCCCTCCGGCCATCGAGTTGCAGCTCATCTTTCAAAACCTGGACGGAACCGCTCATAGAGGCTAAAGGGTTTCTCATCTCATGGGCTATCCCTGCTGCCAATCGACCTACAGCGGCTAATCTGTCTACAATCTTGATATGCTGTTCCATTTGCTTGAACTCGGTTAAATCCTGAAATATGAGGACATTCCCCAACTCCTCTCCTCTCGAATCCCTTAAGGAAGAGGTGGAAAAACCTAGATACAGGGCATCGCCGTCTCGTCTCGTAAATCGGTATTCGAAACGAGAAGGAGAATGGTCAAAATTCAAGGGGCGTTCAACAACTTTGTTTTTACCTCTTAAGAAGGGAAAGATTTCTCCAACTGTTGAATTATACACCTGAGAGAAGCGATAACCTGTAATCTCCTCACCTGCCTTATTGATAAACGTAATCCTTCCCTCTAAATCGGTGGTCATGAGGCCACTACTAATACTCTGCACCACGTTTCTGTTCAAGGCCTCCAGCTGGTCAAAATCAACCTGTTTCTCCTGCAATTCCCTGCTCGATCTTCGGGCCTGTTCCGAAAGTAAGCTGCTCAAAAAGGCCACCAGGTAGAAAGCCGTAATGTTCATCAGGATCGAGTAAAATAGATCCGTGCTTTGGTAACTCTCGTGTTCAAGAACCTTGCCGGAAGCAGGGTAGAGTACCCCATAGAATTCGAGATCTAAGAGCCCCCCGTAAAGAATGCTGCACACCGAAGCAACAAAGAATCCCCCTTTTCTATATACAAGGATGCTAGCTGTAATGATGGAAAGGATATACATGAACGGGAAGATACTCTCCTTTCCTCCAGTAGAATAGATCAGAAATGTGATGAGAAGGGTATCCATTATGATCTGGAAGTAGGCAAAGAACGGAAGGTTCTTAATCTTATTTATTGTAAAGACATAAACTAGGGTAAGAAAGTAAACGGCTCCAATAAGGATATATAGATATATTAGAAAGGGGGTAAGATACGATGGGGCTTGTTTCAGTTGGACTAGTATAGTGATACCGAGAAGAAACGTAATAACCACGACCCTGAGGAACATCAACCAGTGAAGTCTCTTGACGAACTCTTTCTGGCTATCTTCCGTCTCCGGGGCTGGGCTCCTGTCTAACCTCTCTCTAAAAGTCTTCCTCGGCATCACTTATCCCGTACTTTTCCAACTTATAGCGAATAGCCCTCAAACTGATGTTAAGGAGCTTGGCTGCTTTTTTCTTTGATCCACCGGTCTTTCTGAGGGCACTCCGCAGTATGCCTTTTTCCACATCTCCTATGAATTTTTCCAACTCCAATCCCTCGGGAGGGATTTCCGTCTCTACTTCCTTAATTGATTTTTCGGAATCCTTCTTGAATGCGGCAAGAGTCAGACTCTCCGGCAGGACGATGTTCGAAGTCTCTAAAGCAACGCTTCGCTCTATGATGGTCTCCAATTCCCGCACATTTCCCGGGAAATTATAGCTCAAAAGGGCTTCCATTGCATAAGATGAAATCTTTTTTATGTCTTTACCCAGTTCTCTCGAGTACTTTTCTAAGAAATAAGTGGCCAAGACCGGAATATCCTCTTTTCTTTCTTGGAGCAGTGGAACCCTGATCTGGATCACATTCAAACGATAAAATAGGTCTTCTCTAAACTCACCCTGAATGACCTTCTCTTCCAAATCCTTGTTTGTTGCTGAAATTATCCTGACATCTACAGCACTCTCTTCCGTTCCACCAATTGGTTTAAAGGTTTTTTCCTGAACCACCCTCAGCAGTTTAACCTGTATTGGAAGGGGAAGGTCCCCAACCTCATCCAAAAAAACCGTTCCCTCATTGGCTGCTTCGAACAATCCAGCTTTATTGTAGAATGCTCCGGTAAAAGAGCCCTTTTTGTGCCCAAATAGTTCACTTTCGAGTAAACTCTCAGGAACGCCACCACAGTTAATAGTTAGAAAGGGGCCATCTTTCCGAGGACCACTGTAGTGAATAGACTTCGCTACCAATTCTTTGCCTGTGCCACTAGCTCCGTAGATCAATACGTTAGACTTAGTCTGAGAGACCTTTTCGATAAGATCGTAAACCTTCATCATCTCTTTACTGTTTCCAACGAGGTGAATATTACCAAACTTATAACCATCCCTAACTTCATCTTTGAGGAGTGTACCTTCCCTCTTCTCCCTCTTTTGCTCTTTACTTTCTAACGCGTTCTCAATGATCGTTCTTATCTCATCAACGTTAAACGGCTTGGTTATGTAATCATAAGCACCTTCCCTCATAGCCTGAATGGCTGTTTCCATGGCAGCATAGGCAGTAATCAGGATAATAACGGTTTCGGGACAGATCTCTTTGACCCGGTCCAGGACATCCAACCCGGTGACCTGTGGCATCTTTATATCCGTGATGACCAAGTCATAGGGGGTCTCCTCGCACATCTCTATAGCCTCTTTCCCACTGGTGGTGCAGGTCACCCAGTGCCCCTCTCTTGTCAGCATGATCTCCAGAAACTCAAGCATACTCGGTTCGTCATCGACTACTAGTATTTTCGCCACTACGAGTCCCTCTAAATTGGAGATTTCCAAAAGTCTTTGATCCTTCAACAGGTGTCCCTGAGAGTGAATTCATAAATTCTTTATGGACCCTCTCTTAGAAAGCAAAGTACAGCAAATCCACATTTTAACACGCCAGAAGCGGGGAGTCCATGAACTTTCCAGGCAGCGAGCTTAGATACGTCGAAAAAACTGTGTTCAATCAGAAAGGAATGTTTATCCGAGGCTCTCACCGCTAATCCTTAAATCTCCGAACATCGGCCCCCAGACTCGACAGTTTTTGAACTATACGTTCGTATCCCCTCTCTATATGATAGACCCTTGATATTTCCGTCGTTCCTTCGGCTGCCAGACCGGCCAAAATCAGAGACGCACTCGCTCTCAGGTCAGTTGCCATGACAGGGGCACCGCTCAACCTCGGAACTCCCTTCACAATAGCACTATGCCCCTCGATTCTAATATCTGCCCCCATCCTTCGAAGTTCACTGACGTGCATGAATCTGTTTTCAAAGACCGTTTCAGAAATTACACTTGCCCCATTGGCCAGACACATCAATGCCATCACTTGAGCCTGCATGTCGGTTGGGAAACCGGGATAGGGCAACGTCTTGACATCTATACTGTTTATTGGTCTGCTTCCGATTATCCTCACACTGTCAACCTCACACGTTATGTCAAACCCCGCTTCCCTAAGCTTGCTGATTACAGCATCCATATGATCTACACGACAGTGTCGAAGTCTGATATCACCTCCGGTTATTCCGGCAGCGATCATGAAGGTCCCTGCTTCTATTCGATCTGGAATAATTGTATGTACGGTGGGTTTTAGTTCCTTTACACCCTCAATGGTTATGACCTCCGTCCCCTCTCCCTGGATATTTGCTCCCATCTTTTTCAGGACGTTCGCTAGGTCTACCACTTCAGGCTCACGGGCAGCATTCTCCAGGGTTGTTAAGCCTTCCGCCAAGGTTGCCGCCATCATCAGATTTTCTGTCCCGGTAACCGTTGGGATATCGAAGAAGATGGTGGCTCCTTTAAGGACTCTTGCCTCCGCTTCCACATAACCATGCCTCAGTTCTATCTTTGCACCCAAGGCAGCAAAGCCATTCAGGTGAAGGTTGATGGGTCTTGCTCCAATGGCACACCCTCCCGGCAAAGAAACCCTTGCCTTCTTCAATCTGGCAAGTAGAGGGCCCAATACTAAAACGGAGGCCCGCATTGTCTTGACTAGGTCATATGGGGCCTCGTAGCCACTTAAATCAGCGGCGTTAATCTTTATGTTTTTCCCTTCTTCTACCTTTACGCCAAACCTCAAGAGCAATTTTTTTATGGTCTCTACATCTCTCAAATTTGGAACATTTGAGAATGTATTCCAACCTTCCGTGAGTATAGAAGCTGTAAGGATCGGCAATGCGGCATTTTTGGCACCGCTAATCTCAACTTCACCCGCTAACCGCTTTCCACCATTTATTATTATCTTTTCCAACCTATTCCTATTCCCGATCTTTTCTTTGCGCCGTTACTACCCGATCAACCCCTGAGAGATCTTTTACAGTTGATGCTGGATGAAATTCGCCTCTCGATTCTATAAGCTTCGTCACTTTTTTCGCCTGTCCTTTACCAACTTCCAGCATTAACCAGCCGTCTTTCGCTAAGTACTTGCCTACATGTGGTAGTATCTGCCGGTAGAATCTCAAGCCCTCTTTCCCACCGTCCAAGGCGGTCCTTGGTTCGAACTCCCTCACTTCTGGTTGAAGATCGGTAAACTCCTCGCTCGGAATATAAGGGGGATTTGATATTACAAGATCAAAGAACGCTACGCGTTCCCGTACGGGCAGAAACAGACTGCCCTGAAGAAAGGTTATATGTTTCTCTACTCCATGAGTCCTCGCGTTTTCTCTCGCAATCCTTATAGCTAAACCTGAAGTATCCGTTGCGATAATCGATCCTCCTCCAAGTTCTTTCGCAAGAGTAGCAGCTATAACCCCACTTCCCGTGCCGAGCTCCAAAATACGGACTGTCTCAGGCGACGATTTAACGCGGGCAAGAACCTTGAGGGCTTCTTCAACCAGAATCTCAGTTTCTCGGCGAGGGATTAGTACCCCTTTCGTAACTTTGAACCTTAAGGACCAGAATTCTTGATAACCCGTAATATACTGCAGGGGTTCCCTTCTTATCCTTCTTTTGACAAGCTTCCTATATTCTCTTAGTTCATCCCTCTCGAGAGGTTTATCATAATCGACGTAGAGACCAACTCGGCTCGTTTTCAAAGAATGAGCCAATAAAACCTCGGCATTTAACCTGGGACTTTCAACGCCGTTTTTGCCAAAGTACTGCGTCGTCCAAGCGAGCAACTGCGAAATTTTCCAAGTCTTATCATTCAAGAAGACTCCATCCTTACTTATCACTGTAACAAAAAAGGGGCTGTCTCTTAATCCGATTTTACGTACACTACTAAACAATATATTGAACCACAAACCTTTTTCGAGGCAATATAATGTACGTGGTTACCCTGTTTCAGGATTAAGAGGCGGCCCCTACTGCCGTGACTTAACAGCCTCAGCTTGATAGTGGGCGACTAGGGAATCAATAATCTCGTCAAGCTCCCCCTCGAGGATTCTTTCCAACTTATATAGGGTCAGACCAATTCGGTGATCAGACACTCTCCCTTGAGGAAAATTGTAAGTTCTGATTCTCTCACTTCGGTCTCCGCTACCTACCTGGATTTTCCGATTCTGAGAGATTTCTGACCTTTGCTCCTCAGTTAATTTATCTAGAAGTCGAGCCCTGAGCACCCCTAATGCCTTTGCTTTGTTCTTATGCTGTGATTTTTCATCCTGACAGGTAACTACCAAGCCGGTTGGACGGTGGGTTATTCGGACCGCGGAATCCGTTGTATTCACACTTTGTCCCCCTGGTCCGGAAGAACGAAAGACATCGATTTTCAAATCGTTTTGATTGATCTCGACTTCTATATCATCAGCCTCTGGGAGAATCGCCACGGTCACCGCGGAAGTATGAATCCTTCCTTGTGCCTCTGTCGAGGGAACCCTCTGAACACGGTGGACTCCGCTTTCATATTTTAACTTGCTGTATACGCTCTTCCCCTCTATTAGAGAGATAATCTCTTTTAAACCACCTATTCCAGTAGAACTTCGATCTATTATATCGATCTTCCATTTATTCCTCTCGGCATACTTGCAGTACATTCTGAAAAGGTCGGCGGCAAACAGTCCGGCTTCTTCTCCACCTGTGCCAGCCCTGATTTCTAAAAATATGTTCTTATCGTCATTTGGATCCTTAGGAAGAAGTAAGGTTTTTAACCGTTCTTCCTGTTCAGAAAGATCTCTCTCTAACGCGTGTATCTCTAATTTTGCCAGTTCTCTAAGCTCATGACTGTCATCGTAAAGTAACTCTTTGTTTTTCCTTATTTCCTCACTAATCCTCTTACAATTTCGATATGAGTCGACGACTTCGGAGAGGCCTGAGTGTTCCCGGGCAATCTCCCGATATCTCTTTTGATCCTTGACGACGTCACTATTAC
The DNA here is from genome assembly GCA_043818015.1 of Pseudomonadota bacterium. Taxonomy (GTDB): domain Bacteria; phylum Desulfobacterota; class UBA8473; order UBA8473; family UBA8473; genus JBDRGH01. The sequence goes on along the minus strand of JBDRGH010000149.1, from coordinate 5,417 downwards.
TCAGAAGCTTATCTAGCTCTGAGTATCTTGCTTCAACCGTTTCGAGTTCCTGGAACATAATTCTCTGCCTTCTGTGGGTTTCTGAATTCTCTCGCTACCTCTTCCCTCTGACTACAGTCCATGTCCCCACCTGAAGCTGTCGTAAGTTGACATCCACACATCCCTTATCCTTCCCTACACTAACTTACTCCATACCATATTTCCTCTTAAATCTCTCCACTCGTCCAGCAGAATCTATCAGTTTCTGCTTTCCTGTGAAAAAGGGATGGCATTTGGAACAGATCTCGACAACGACATCTTTTTTTGTTGACCTTGTCTGAATAGTATTGCCACAAGCACATCTGATGGTTGTCCCAGAATAGTCGGGGTGAACTCCTTTTTTCATCCTAGCTTCCTCCACATTCTATGTGTTTAACCTTTACACCGAGAGCCTTCGGGGCTTAAAACCGGCTGCTCATTGTCTGTAAATATTCCTTAACATCTTTTTACCTATCTTAAGATGGGAAACACACTCTATTTATTCATAGAATCCAAAAACTCCGCATTGGTCTTGGTATCCGAAACTTTTCCTACAAGAAACTCCATCGCATCAATAGAATTCAAAGGTTGCAGTATCTTTCTAAGGATCCATATCCTATTCAGGTCTTCTTTCGGGATAAGGAGTTCCTCTTTTCTCGTGCCAGAACGATTGATATCGATGGCAGGGAATATCCTTCTGTCACTCAGCTTCCTATCCAGGTGTATCTCCATGTTTCCCGTACCCTTAAATTCCTCAAAGATTACCTCGTCCATCCTGCTACCAGTATCGATCAAGGCTGTTGCAATAATGGTAAGACCTCCTCCGTCTTCGATGTTTCTTGCCGCACCGAAGAATCTCTTGGGACGGTGGAGGGCACTCGAATCCACTCCCCCGGATAGAACCTTACCACTAGGAGGCACCACAGCATTATAGGCCCTGGCCAACCTGGTAATGCTATCCAAAAGAATAACGACATCCTTCTTGTGCTCCACAAGTCTCTTTGCCTTCTCGATAATCATCTCGGCAACCTGCACGTGTCTTTGAGCCGGTTCATCAAAAGTAGAACTAACCACCTCTCCATCCACTGAACGCTGCATATCTGTCACTTCTTCCGGCCGCTCATCTATCAGAAGGACTATCAGAATTACCTCTTTGTGATTTGTTGTAATAGCATTGGCAATGTTCTGAAGCAGCATTGTCTTACCGGCTCGAGGAGGCGAAACAATCAACCCCCTTTGCCCTTTTCCTATAGGGGTCAGCAAATCCATTATTCTTGTAGAAAGGTTTCCGGGCTCGGTTTCCAACTTGATTCTTTGCTCGGGATAAAGAGGAACCAGATTGTCGAAGAAAATCTTCTCTCTCGAAGCTTCAGGATCTTCAAAATTGACGGACTCTACTTTAAGAAGGGCAAAATATCTTTCACCATCCTTTGGCGGCCTTATCTGACCTGATATGGTATCCCCAGTTAAGAGATTGAACCTTCTAATCTGGGAAGGCGAAACGTAGATGTCATCTGGTCCGGGTAAGTAACTATAGTCGGGAGCCCGTAAGAAACCGAAGCCATCTGGAAGCGTCTCAAGCACCCCTTCCCCGTATATCAAACCATTCTTCTCCGTTTCAGCCTGCAGTATGGCGAAGATCAACGCCTGTTTGGTTAAGAAATTTGCTCCTTCTATGTTTCGCCGTTTTGCAAGACCCATCAGTTCACTGATCTTTTTTTCTTTCATATCTCTTAGATTCAGAGCCACTTTGGTCTCCTTCTATTACATAAATTAATTCCCCAAGGAAACAGAGCGTTTGGCTCCACTCATCCCACGCAGGTCGCCCCAGAAGTTAATCCGACAGCACTAAACCTCAAGTACAGAGTCGACCCCCTAAGCCATTAATCAAAATCACTCAAGCAACAGCTGATATGGATACCCTATGTTAGTGTATTGCTCTTTTCATGGAATAGGGAAAACGATATTCAGAGGGATTCGTCCCAAAAGGTGAGTTTCCGGGTTGCTGTTAGGCTCAAAAATACCAACTGCTTTTTTGGATAAACTCCATCGGCAGGTATGCAGAGCGTATTTGTTATTAATTGTTAATAAACTATCCTGAACTGAAATCATTGTCAAGCAATTTTTTTAGGAATTTTTTTAGGAAAGCTCTCTGAAAAACTGTGTCCCTTCAGAAAAAGTATCTATCCACAATTGCTGATCACAAGACGTGACTTAGTCCTTCGATTCATAACTTCAATTACGAACTTATTTAGACTTCGGCTGAGCAATTTATTTTGAGCCTGTCGAATAATTGCTCCCATCTATCCCGCTAAAATACGTCACTGTATTTGCGAATCGAAGCACTTAGCTAAAATGACACCTCTTGCGCGATGTCTATCCCAATAATAGATTTCTTTCCCGATTTTTTCCCTACTTGGGGAGAGCGTTTTATCTCGAACTGACGTTTGACGAGCGGCGACATTACACCATCATAATCACTATTCTCATAAATAAAATGTCTTATCTTCTTAAATTCTTCTTCTTCGAAGATACCTTTACTCAATTCTATAATAGTCTTTATGGTATCGCTTCTTAGCTTACAGTAAGAAAACAGAGGGTTGTTCAAATCTAAAGCATCCTCTAAGAGAGTCTTTGGATCTAATTGCGAGACAACTCTCTCCACCACTTTAATCAGTAGGGTCATCTTATCCTCCGATATAGGAGGATTCATTTCCCTCTGAATTTGCCTTCGGATGCTTTCAGCTTGAACATCCAATTCTATTTTCGTTATTTCAATGCGTCCTCTGACGGCCTCGTATCTTACTGGCGAGTCAATCCGATTTCTCCACTTCTTTATTACAAAATCTTCTGTGCCGTTAGTTGCCTCAAAGTAGCAGGTTTTTAGTGGCTCGGAATAAGGACGATCACTGATAAAAGAAGCTCTATTTACCTTTAGCTCCTCTGTCTCGTGACCTCTATGCTTCGTCATAAAGGGTTTTCGGTCATTCTTCACTTCTTCAGTAAAAAGATCCTTTTCCTTATCGTAATGGTATTCAGCAGCGAAGTCGTGCTCTGTCAGATTAATGACCTCATTACATTGCACACACCTCAACAGTCTACCCTGCATACAGGCCTCCTTGTTTTCAAGTCCTCAGTATTTCTTGTCATAATTGCTCACCATTTGAGTCCACAGGCAGAATAATTTTAAAAGTTGTCCCTTTTCCTAGACTACTCGCTACCTCGATGCGCCCTTGATGTTTATTTACAAAACTTTTGACAACAGATAGTCCCAGTCCATTACCTTTCTCAGCTTCTTTCGTGGTGAAGAAAGGGGTAAATATATGTTTTATATTCTCTTCTGGTATTCCATACCCTGTATCTGTAACACCCACTTCAACAAACGCTCCATCTGAGCTAGCGCTTGTTTCTATGACCAATTTTTTCTCTTTCGCTTCCTCCATGGCGTGCGAAGCGTTTATGATCAGATTTATGAAAACCTGTTCTAGCTGGGATTTGTCACCCCGAATCAAAGGCAACCCCTCTCGATAAAACTCATGAATCTCACACCTTTTAATCTCGCCAAAATCCTTTAGCAAGCCAATGCACGATTTTAGAATGTCCTCTACGTTTATCCTATCCTTCCTGTACGCAATTGGTCTCCCGTACCTCATCAACTGTTGAGCAATATGATCTATTCTTTCAGCTTCTTTTAGGACACTCTCAAAATAACTCTTTAAGGTCTCTTCCCCTTTCGATTTCATTAATCCCTGCTGGGCTCTTCCATATATGATCTGTAGAGGGTTGTTAATTTCATGGGCAATCTTAGGGGCCAATTGGCCTAAAATGGTCAGTTTTTTAGCATATAGCAGTTGCTCCTCTAATTGTTCAGCACCACTTTTTACAAGATCCGGTATCTCCTCCTTTGGAATCTCAAAATTTTGAGCCATCTGTCGGGATAGGATATTGAACTGGTACTTATTGAGGGCCTTCCTCACAGCTTCCTCCACTTGAGGTATATCAAAAGGTTTAGTAATGTAGTCTAGGGCTCCATATCTCAGCGCTTCTATCGCGGTATCTAAGCTTCCGTAGCCCGTAAGGACAATCACCTCAATTTCAGATTTGTATCCTTTTATCTCCTTTAGTACCTCTAAGCCAGGAATCCCCGGCATCTTCAGATCCAATGTCACCAAGTTGACAGGGTTCTGCCTTATGAATTCTAACGCCTCTTCTCCATCCCGAACGGTGTACACATTTGAGAGCGGCTTCAAGATCATCCTCAGAGACTCCCGGGGGCCCAGTTCATCATCGACTACCAGAATATTTGCGGCTTCCTGCATATCACATCCTCCATAATAAAGGTGGAGAAAAAAGAAGATCCTAAACGCCCAACGAAAATCCTGCTTGAACCGGAAAGGGCGGGGTGAGGGGCATCATTCAACATTTGACAGATTTTTGACGCGATTTGCGTCACGCCTGTCGACATATTGACTTGGGAGCTATCCATTGGTTATCTCGTCATGCGTTGATCGGAAAGTAATAAACAGAACAAACATAGTACAAGCGGGATCTAGAGCAACACTACCGCTCTCATCACTGCAGGATCAATATCCATATTCACAGTATTTAAATGCATGAAATGTGCCGAAGTCTCTTCATAGCAAAAAAAAGCCACCTACTCAATGTAAGTGGCTAATAATAAATTGGATTTTTTTGTATACTCTGGTGGTTCAAGAAAGGGAGGATTAATACATATACATTAGTACCGTACATCATTGGACATTTTTGTATAGTTGTTCGGCAGAAGGACAGTCAACTTATTGATAGTACGCATTATTTCTCATTGCAAAAGAATGTTCATTGTTGAACAATATCCGATTGCCCCCTTCAGTCGGATACACTGTCAATACCCAATTTATCCATCTTGTACTTTAAGATTCTCCTGCTTATACCCAAAAGTTCAGCAGCCTTGGTCTGAACATAATTTGTTTTTTTCAACGTACTTAAGATAATATCCTTTTCGAATTCCGCTTCTACCTTTGCAAACGATACCCTACCCTCTAGTACCGTCTCCTTGAGTAAGTTTAACGTGGCATTGTTTCTGATGTTTGTCGGCAGGTCGTCAGGAAGTATCTTACTATTGTTGGACAAGAGTGCAATTCGCTCAATAGTATTCTCTAGTTCCCGAACATTACCGGGCCAGCTGTACTCCATGAGTAGATCCAACGCATCAATGGAGACGCCTTTGATTGCTGTTTTCCTTTCTTCCACAATTCTGTTTAAAAAATGATGTGCCAGTAGAGGAATATCTGCTTTTCTCTCCCTTAAGGGCGGCAGATATATGGGGATAACGTTTATCCTATAGTAGAGGTCTTCTCGAAAAGTTCCATTGGCCACAGATTGTTCAAGATTTCTGTTGG
>JBDRGH010000148.1:0-4642 GCA_043818015.1 Pseudomonadota bacterium | reverse complement strand
TTATTCTATTTAAGGTTTCATCAATACTTCTGTATGGACAGTCATGATAATAATCCATAAGTTTTCCATACCTATATATCATAATGTCAATACTCTTATCAAAGTTTACGTACTGTTCTATATAGATTTTTTTAGTCAAAGGTATTCCCCAATGATAAATTGCACGTAAAAAACCTTACCTTTATTTCTGATGGGATAATCATGTTGAGTTATACAAACTCTTGGGTTAACATTACATAAATGAGACCTTTGAGTTTTGTCATTTCGAGGAGCAATAGCGACGAGAAATCCGATGCGGAGCATCGTTCCGAGAGAATGGAGGAATCATGAATGACTATTGCCAAGAGATCCCTCGCTTAAGCTTCGGGACGACTCAAAGAGTCGGATTTCTCCCGGAGCCTGTCCCGAGCAAAACAACAAGATTCCTCGCTTCGCTCGGAATGACAAGCGAGGGGTTCGAAATGACATAGCGGGAGTTTTTCAAATCTCTCATTTTTGATGTCGGGATTACGAGATGTCTCAAGTCGCTGACAACCTGTTATTTGTAAGAGAGAGGATTGAGAAGGCCGCCCTGAAAGCTGGCAGAGACCCTTCCGAAATTAAACTCGTGGCGGTTTCAAAGACGGTAGGAATTGAAAAGGTAAAAGAGGCTGTATCGGCAGGAGTGACTATTTTGGGCGAGAATTACGTCCAGGAGGCAAGGAAAAAGATAGAAGCAATAGGCCATCAAGTCCAGTGGCACATGATTGGTCATTTGCAGACCAATAAGGTAAAACAGGCAGTTGGTTTATTCGATGTGCTCGAATCGGTAGACAGGATAAGTCTCGCAAAGGAGATTGATAAGAGGGGAAAGCAATTGGGGAGAAACGTCAGCGTCTTGATTCAGGTGAATATCTCCGGAGAGGCCACGAAATCAGGGATAGAAAGAGAAAAAACCATATCCCTCATCTCGGAAATTAGCAATCTAACAAATATACGCGTCGAGGGTTTAATGACCATGCCCCCCTATTTCGCCGACCCACAAATCGCCCGCCCTTACTTCCAATTACTCCGAGCATTAAAAGAGGAGATTGAGAGAGCAAGATTTGAAAATGTGTCGATGAGAGAACTCTCCATGGGTATGTCCCACGATTTTGAAGCGGCTATCGAAGAGGGGGCAACGATAGTTAGAATAGGAACGGCGATTTTCGGAGAAAGAGGGTGAGAGAATATTACGAGTCGTACGCTCGTTCCTGAAGCTAAGGGCGGCTAGTTCTAATACCTGTTTACACCCATTCTGAAAGTGTGATAAAAGTGAAAAGGCATGGGGAGGTAAAAGGGTATGGCTGGATACCATAAAGGAATCGTTAAATTCATCTACTGTTGTACCCTTGTGTTCGCAATGTTTGCTGTCTGTGCGGGGCTGGGGTGCTCGAAGGGATTCGTCACTGTGACGTCTGGTCCCAAGTCACGATGGACTTGTGATAATAAGGCTGACGAGGCGATGCGAAGGGAGGATTACCAGGTTGCGGTTGAGCTCCATCAACGGTTTCTGGAAAAGGAGTCTGGAAATGGGCTTGCATTGTATCACCTCGGATATGCTTATGGGCAAACGGGAGACCACGTGAAGGAAATATTGCATTATAAGAGGGCCATCGCCCTTGGATTTGGAGAAGAATCTATCTACTTCAATCTGGGTATGGCATATGGGGAGTTGAATCAAACGGAGGAATCGATTCAGGCCTTTAAGAAGGCCTTGGATATCAATCCCAAGAGTAGTGACGGCCACTTTGGTCTTGCATTGGCATATCAGACAAACTCTGATACGAAACTGGCAGAAGAGGAGTTCTTGAAGGCCATAGAGATCGATCCGGACTACATCGACGCCCGTTTGTACCTGGGCATGCTCTATGCAGATACGGGTGACCTGCAAAAGGCGGGTGATCAACTTCGAAAGATTCTGGAAATCGATCCAAGCCACGAAATTGCCCGCGAATTCCTGGAAAAGATCGAGAAGGAGTAGAAATATCACTCTATGATAGGCGAGGCGTCACGGTCGAAGGGGTTGGTTCTCATGGCGAGTGAAAAGAGGTAAGGATAGTTGTCTTTCAAGTGCTTCATATAATCCAGCCATTCATCGACCAATAAGTTATATGCTCTTTTAATGTCCACCGCAAGATGGTTTTTGTCATTCTCCGGTAGCTTTCTGAGCTTCTCTCTGTGCGCTAATTCCTCCGTCAGATGGAAAACTGCCCGGAGAAGTTCGGTAAAGGATTCATGTTCCATAAGAACCGGGTTTTCCAAGAGCCCCACCAAAAAAGCCCTCTTCTCCAGGAGGAGACTTCGTAAATCTTCCAATCCGACCTTCTGAATCTCAACTCCATAGTCGTAATTTCTAAGCCGTTTGCTGACGCGGAAGAAGGCTTCATCATTCCAGTCATAGGTTATGATGAGGTCCTTTCTGACTTTATCCAGATCAGGGTCGTTGTTGGAGAAAACCACCAATAGTCTCGTTCCCACTTCGCTGAAGAAGGCTCCGATGACCATATTCAACTTTTCCAGCCTCACCCGTTTTTCCCTCTTGTTCAGCATCATCTCTGTTACGTTGGCCACTACCCCCAGGAAGGTACCAGTACCCATCACAATCAGGAATATGGCAAGTATTTTGCCCCATTGGGTGGCAGGGAGGATATCCCCGTATCCTACGGTGGCAACGGTAACGATGCTAAAGTAGATGGAATCGGTGAGGGAGAGCCCCTCGATTACCATGAAGCCAACAGTGACGATTACCATTACCGCAAGAAATGCAACTACGAAGATCCGTAATCGAAATCGTACTGGATTCATACTATTCACCGTCAAGTCCTAGTTCAAGGGGCTGTTGCCCGAACGTTTTCGCTTTTTATAAAACGTTTTTCGGTCCACCTATTGCGCATTAACTCTTGTGTGGCATCTCAGTTCTTCAGGATGTTTATCTCCCGTAACAAGTCTTCGGGTAGGGGTGGAACAGACATTTCCAGAAACCTGAAGGCCTCATCTCCGAGGACTTTCACGTGATGCGACGTGTTGGGGGGTATTACCACCAGGCTGTTGGCACCTACCTTATACTCCTGCCCCCCGACGTAGAAGAGAGCTTCACCACCGAGCACGAAGTACATTTGCTCAAAGTCGGGGTGTTGATGAGGGTTTGTACCACCTCCAGGTCCAAATTCAACGTAGATCACCGAAGAATTCTTCATTCCCACGTTGGCGACAGTCGGATCGCTCATAATCCGCAAGATTATCTTCTCTCCGTGTCTGTGTCCCCCTACCGTCGCGTCGCCCAGCGGAAACGGTTTAATGTCTTCTGCCTTGTATACGTACTGCATCTCTTCAACCCTCCTCTATCTCAAGTACCCCTGCACAAAACAAAGATTATTCAGTTGCCTAATTTTGTGAATCGTCAGCCTCAACAAAGGATTCTCTAAAAGTAAACCCATGATTGCCTGGGGTATTTTAGACGCTTCCTGACATTGAATCTCACTCCCGCAAACGGGAACTGAGGGACGGGGTGGTAAGCTTTTACCATCGCTAGCAAAGGGTTGGACGCCATTCTAGGAGTATCTAATTGCGTGGTAAGAATGGCTTAACTGCATCGATCTTTTCGATCTCTTTCAGGAGGGCTTCCTCTTTTTCTGTCAACGAATCTTTCCCTTTAAGTTCGAGATATCGATTAAGTTTCCCAAAATTAGAGTAATGAGTTAGGGTATCATTCAAAAACTCAAGCGCACCAACAGCCGAGTTCGTGTTTCCGTTTTTCATCTGTGTCAGAAGCGTTGCCACTTTTTGGCTTGTCACGAACTTCGGACTCACTTGCTTTACCGGAGAAAGGTTAAAGACTGCGTAAGAGACGTCAGACGGCTCGTCGCCAGTACTCAGTAACCCGTTTGACTGCAACTTGTATTTGGAGGGGTCCTGAGGTTGAGGGAAGACTACGTATGTTCCAGACTGCAGCGGGGCTTTTCCTGGTCTGGGATCACCGGGATGAAGAGCGAACGGCACCTTCACAACATTCGTATCGTTCTCCAGCGCAGATGCGAGCTTTTCAATAACACCGATGGCAGCACTTGCAGCAAAGGCGTACGGCACGATAACTGGAAACACTGCGCCTGCTGTGGTTGCCAATGCCTGAAATGCCTTAATTGCTGCTTTGCGTTCTCCTGCATCGGTATCCACCTCCACGACGTTGAGTTCGAGCCAGAGGCGATCTGTTCCATTATAGTCGTCTGTTACGAGCACATTATCGGCAAACATGTTGCGTATTGGCTTCCCTTTCGGCACTTCTTCTTCATAGTAGTGAATCCGCTCAACAAAGGGCTGTTCACCGAGAGATGACTTTGTCAGAACTAAGATGTCATTTTGTCCTCGAAGTATGCCATCGAGGTCTTCAGCCACAACCACCGTTACCATAGATGCTGTGAAAGGTTGCGCTGCCTCAATCTTTTGTGATTCGGACTGCAATTCATAAGGTGAGACTAACTCTTTTGTCTTTGGTAAAACGAACCATACGGTGTCTTCCATTCTATCACCCCTCCTCTCCTCTTTTGTCAAGACCAACGATATAATCACGTACTTTTTCTGAAGAATAGCATATAATCGCTATAATAGGCAAGTTCAGATTGAC
>JBDRGH010000147.1:0-9404 GCA_043818015.1 Pseudomonadota bacterium | reverse complement strand
GTGGGTCAAGCAAGGCAAGAGTATTTACCACTGACTTATCCCCGAAATATGTGGACATAAACGCCAACTACAGAACCTAGAATAAGGAGTTTTGAGAGCAAATTTTTTCTTGCAATATAAAATACGATGTGTTATCTAAGTAAACCTTGTGGCCTTGGATAGTAGGATGCTCTGGCACTTGTTTAACATGTTTCAGCGATCAGGCATCAGAAGAGTCATCATGGTTCTGGGAATCACAAGGTCATTTCGTACGGAACTCGAACGGGTCATCTCATTGGTTCGCTTCCCCTCTCGTTGTACCGGGGGTGTCAGTTCGCTCCAATAATAGGCCCATTGTCAACGCATTTATGGAGGGCGCTACGAGGCGTCTTATGCGGAAAAGCGGAACAGCAATAGCTCGGAAAACCCATGGATTGAGGGAAGATAGAAACCATATCGATAAATAAGGAGATTAAAGGGATGTGCAAACAGACCGGGAGGTTAGCGAATGTTTGATGTTACGATGAAACAACTGTTGGAAGCTGGAGTTCACTTTGGACATCAAACAAAGCGATGGAACCCCAAGATGAAAGAGTACATATTTGCGGCGAGAAATGGGATTTATATCATTAACTTGCAAAAAACTGTCCAATTATTCAGGGAGGCCTATAACTTTGTAGTTGATATAGTATCCAAGGGTGAATCCGTCTTGTTTGTGGGTACAAAAAAACAAGCCCACGAGTCGGTTGAGCAGGAATCCAAGAGATGCAATATGTTTTATGTTACCAGTAGGTGGCTTGGGGGGGCATTAACGAATTTTCAAACTATCAAAAAGAGTATCAATAGGTTAAAACAAATCGAGAAAATGAAAGTTGATGGCACTCTTGATAGTCTCACAAAGAAAGAAGCACTGCGCATCGAAAAAGAAAGGGGAAAATTAGAGAGAAATCTTGGTGGGATCAAGGAGATGAATAAACTTCCTGGGGCTGTCGTTATCATTGATACCAGAAAGGAGAGGATAGCTGTCGCCGAAACGAAGAAACTTGGCATTCCCGCTGTCGCTTTGGTCGATACAAACTGCGACCCTGACGATCTCACCTATATCGTTCCAGGAAACGATGATGCTATTAGAGCTATACGGTTATTCACCTCAAAGGTAGCGGATGCGTGTTTAGAGGGATCAAAACGACTCCAAGAAAGGATCGAAGCCGAAGCTAGAGAAGAGATACCCGCTGAAATTGGAGAGGGCGGAGAAGAGGTAGCTCAAGATCAATTGGCGGCACAGGCCACGTTCACCGATCTGGAGGTAACTAATGGGGATATTGCCAAAGGAGGTAACTAAGAAAGGCTATGGAGATTAAAGCATCTATGGTTAAGCATCTGCGTGAGAAAACCAGCGCTGGAATTATGGATTGTAAGAAGGCCCTCGCGGCAACCAGGGGGGATATTGATGAGGCCATAGATTACTTGAGAAAAAAAGGGCTGGCAGCAGCAGCCAAGAAAATGGGCAGAGTGTCCAAAGAAGGTATCATTGGGTCATATATTCATCCAGGAGGTAAGATAGGAGTACTGGTAGAGGTTACGTGTGAAACTGATTTTGTAGCTAAGACCGCAGACTTTGTGGAGTTGGTGAAAAATATCGCTATGCACGTAGCTGCCGCAAACCCTCTTTATTTGGACAGAGAGGCCGTCCCAAAGAATGTTGTGGAAAAAGAAAGAGAGATATATAGGAGTCAGGCATTGGACTCCGGAAAACCTGATAAGGTGATTGACAAAATCGTCGACGGAAAGATGGAGAAGTACTTTTCTGATGTCTGCATACCGGAACAGTCCTATGTTAAGGACCCTGACCTCACAGTTTCGCAATTACTCAATACAGTAATTGCCAAAGTCGGGGAGAATATATCCATAAGACGTTTTACCCGCTATCAATTGAGCGAAGATCTGGGTGATGAAAAAACCGAATTTTAAGAGGGTCGTCCTTAAACTGAGTGGCGAGGCCCTGATGGGAGACGACGGATATGGAATTAGCCCTATTGTTCTGAACAGTGTCTCATCTGAGATTAAGGAGGTCGTGGAACTAGGTATAGAGATAGCAATTGTTATAGGTGGAGGCAATATCTTTCGGGGAACAGAAGCTACGGCCAAGGGGATGGATCGCGTATCGGCCGACTACATAGGAATGTTAGCCACGGTAATTAATAGTCTGGCCCTGCAGGATGTATTGCAGAAACGCGGCATATCCACCAGGGTCTTGTCTGCTATAGAGATGCGGCAAATAGCAGAACCCTACGTTCGTACACGCGCGATACGACACTTGGAAAAAAAAAGGGTTGTAATATTCGCTGGGGGAACCGGGAACCCCTATTTCACTACTGATACAGCCGCTGCACTTCGGGCAAAGGAGATCAATGCCGAGGTAATCCTGAAGGCCACGAAGGTTGATGGTGTCTATACCAGTGACCCCCTGACGGATAGACATGCTCAGAAATTTGAAGTGTTAAGCTACATCGATGTCCTAACCAAAGACCTCAAAGTGATAGATTCCACAGCTGTATGTTTATGCAAGGACAGTAACCTACCTATAGTCATTTTCAACCTGATGGTTCCACATAACATCAAGAAAGCCATCTTAGGCGAGAGAATTGGAACAATAATTATGGGATAAGATATGAAGGAAGAGATCATTAGAGAGCTCGAACATGATATGCAAAAGGCTATCGAAAGCCTTCAGAGAGAATTCAACAAGGTAAGAACAGGAAGGGCATCTCTGTCATTACTCGACGGAATCAAGGTCCAATACTATGGAGAACTTATACCCCTCAACCAGGTTGCCACTCTTTCTGTTCCAGAAGCTAGATTGATTACAATTCAACCGTGGGACAACAAGGTCTTGGGAGAGATTGAAAAGGCTATACAAAAATCTGCCTTGGGTCTCACCCCGATTAATGACGGAAAGATCATTCGCATCTCGATTCCAAACTTAACCGAAGAACGGAGGCAGGAACTGGTTAAGGTAGTTAGAAAGATGACTGAAGACTGTAAAATCTCCCTCAGAAATGTTCGAAGAGAAGCCAATAATATGCTGAAAGAACTTAAGAAAGAGAAAGAGATCTCAGAAGACGATCTCTATAAACTTCAAGATGAGGTTCAGCAAATGACAGATGGATATGTAAAGGAATCAGACGAGACGCTGAAGGCGAAGGAGCAAGAAGTACTGGAGATTTAAGTGCTAGATGTGCTAAAGGGGGTGAAAATTTGTGCCGTTCGAAATTACCGACGACTGTGTAGCCTGTGGAACCTGTGCGGAAGAATGTCCGTCTGAAGCCATCGAAGAAGATGATGACATTTATGTAATTGACCAAGACGAATGCACGGAGTGTGGTAATTGCATGGAGGTATGTCCAACAGAGGCAATAATCGAGACGTAAATTATTGAGTATCAGAATTCTCTCGCGTCACTTTTGGCTTCTTATCCTTTCATCCTTGAACAGGCTCTCTTAACCTTCTCAAGCGAATATCTACCCTACCCGTAATCTTTTCTTGAAAAACCACCGTTATTATGCTACTTTTGACTTTGGTCTCCGGTAAGTTTTCCCCTTAAATCTCCACTACTTTTCCCCGTTATTAGGGGTCTTTTGGGTATTAGCTATGGAGAGACTAGACAAGGAGAACCTTCCCAAGCATATTGCAATTATTATGGATGGGAACGGTCGATGGGCACAGAAGAGGCTTCTCAACAGGGTCACTGGTCATCGAAGGGGAGCCGAGGCTGTAAGGGTAACAGTACGAACCTGTAGAGAACTCGGGATCGAGGCACTGACGCTTTATGCCTTTTCCGTGGAGAACTGGAAGCGTCCACCGGGAGAAGTAAATGCATTAATGAGCCTCCTTAGAGAATATCTAGTCAAGGAACTAGATGAAATGCTGGAAAATGATATAAGACTTACCGCCATTGGCAGTCTTGAAAGCCTGCCCAAGGAAGTATCCTCAGTCTTAAGGGATACCATCTTGAAAACCAAAACCTCCAAAGGGATGACCTTAAATTTAGCCTTGAGTTATGGAGGCAGAGACGATATTCTCAATGCAGTTAAAAGGATCGTAAGCGATTGCGACCGAGGCAGGATAAAACCTGATCGTATTACAGAGGAAGTCTTCTCTAACTACCTGCTTACTGCCGGACTTCCGGATCCAGATCTTCTCATTAGGACCAGTGGTGAATATCGAATAAGCAACTTTTTGCTCTGGCAGCTGGCTTATACTGAGATCTACATTACCGATACCCTGTGGCCTGATTTTGGAAAAGAAGACTTAATTGAAGCCATACGGAACTTTCAGGCTAGAGAAAGACGGTTTGGCTTAACAAGCGAACAGATAGGGGGCGTCTAGCAGAAAGGGGTTTGATGGAATTAAAGAGATGGTTAACGGCCCTATGCCTTATACCTCTGCTTCTTCTTGCCATAGGCTATGGTTCGGAACGGATCTTCTTTGGGCTGGTATTAGCTACAATAGTAGTTGCCATCCGCGAGTTTTATGCTTTAGTGATACCCAGAAATCACAGAAAAAAAAAGATAGTGGGGATCCTGTTGGGGTCGCTTTTGGCCTATGGTATCTATACAGGAAACATCCATTTCGTATTAGGTATCTCTACCTTTATCATTGTTTTCTTGCTCATCCTCTTCTTGGCAGATGTTGAAGACGTTGCCTCAATAGTTCCCGACTTTGGCAAGCTTGTAACGGGAATATTTTACATAGGCCTCCTTCTTCCCCATCTTACCTTAATCAGGGGAATGCCCCTCGGCAAACAATGGGTTTTTTTTACCTTGTTAGTCATCTTCCTGGGAGATACAACCTCATATTACGGGGGAAACTACTTCGGAAAGCATAAACTCTATCCAAGGATTAGTCCAGGTAAGACTGTGGAGGGTTCGTTGTGGGGATTTGTAGGGAATATCGGAGGGGCGTTACTATTCGGGAGATACTTCCTCCACCAAGTCGGGATTTATCATTGTCTAATCTTGGCGGTAGGGCTGGGGATAATGGGTCAGGTGGGAGATCTGTGCGAATCTATGATAAAGAGAGGGGCTGCAGTAAAGGACTCAGGCAGTTTGCTACCGGGACATGGGGGAATACTAGATCGGATTGACAGCATTCTCTTCTCTGCCCCTTTTGTTTATTACTATGCTACTGTAATTCTGTAGAAAGAGGGTTTTGAAAGAGGATCTTTCATTTTTCAGGATGGACTAAATGGGCGAAGAAACCACTTTTTCAAACCTGTGACAGAGAGATGACTAAGGGTGTTCGGTGAAGAAACTGGCTATTTTGGGTTCTACAGGTTCAATTGGCGTAAACACATTGGATGTAGTCGAGAGGTTTAGAGACAGATACGAGGTGGTGGCACTTTCGGCTGGCACTAATATAGGGCTTCTGAAAGAACAGATTCTGAAATTCAAGCCCAGAATAGTATCCGTCTTGAATGAGCATTACGCTAACTCTCTGAAGGAACAATTACAGCCCCAGGGGCTCGAAATAGTGCACGGGATCGGGGGAACTAAGAAGGTTGCTACTCTACCGGAGGTTGACGTGGTCGTGTCTGCCATTGTGGGGGCAGCAGGGTTGATTCCGACCGTGTCCGCTATTCAAGCTCCTAAGAATATAGCCCTGGCCAATAAAGAAACCTTGGTCATGGCAGGAAAGATCGTAATGAAAGAAGCGAAACTGAATGGCGTTACCATCATTCCTATAGACAGCGAGCACAGTGGTATTTTTCAATCCTTACAGGGTCATCCAAGGAAGTATGTGAAAAGGATAATTCTCACTGCCTCTGGGGGACCATTTTTGAACCACTCATATGAACAACTGAAATCTGTCACTGTTCAAGATGCCTTAGCGCACCCTAATTGGCAAATGGGCAAGAAGGTTACTATTGATTCAGCATCCCTCATGAACAAGGGGTTGGAGGTGATCGAAGCTAGATGGCTATTCGATATTCTGCCTGAAAAAATCGATGTCCATATCCATCCTCAGAGTATAGTCCATTCTATGGTAGAGTATCACGACGGATCAATTATTGCTCAAATGGGGGTACCGGATATGCGTGGACCGATATCGTATGCCCTAGCCTATCCTGAACGTCTTGAAATAGGACTCCCTTCTTTGAACTTCCTTGAGATTGATAAACTGACGTTTGAGCTACCCGACGAGGAAAGGTTCCCTGCTCTGAAATTAGCGTACAGGGCAATGGAAGAAGGGGAGACAATGCCCGCTGTCCTAAATGCTGCGAATGAGGTGGCGGTGGAAGCGTTCTTACAGAATAAAATAGATTTCATCGGAATACCTCATGTCATAGAACAGACCATGGATTGTCATAAGGTAAGAGAGATAAACACCATAGAGGATGCTCTGGAGGCCGATCATTGGGCTCGGATGAAGGCAAATGAATTTGTTTAGCGAGATGATAAGAGGTGATGGATGGTAACTATAGTTGCGGCGATAGTCCTTCTGGGGGTCTTGATCTTTATTCATGAACTGGGTCATTTCATAATTGCGAAGATAAGTGGTGTCGGAGTACTCAAGTTCTCCCTTGGTTTTGGCCCTAAAATACTAAGCAAAAAGATTGGAGAAACTGAATACCTCCTCTCTGCAGTTCCCTTAGGAGGTTACGTAAAGATGGTTGGAGAGGAACCAGGGGAGGAAGAATCGGACCAGGAGTTATCAGAGGAAGATTTGGCTAAATCTTTCTCTCATAAATCCTTACTCAAAAGGACCGGTATTGTGATTGCAGGACCCCTCTCCAACATAGTATTTGCAGCAATAGTTCTTTCCGTAATCTACATGCGTGGGGTGCCAATTCTAACAACCGAGATAGGCGATATTGCCAAGGGTGCCCCCGCTTACGAGGCCGGCATGCTCAAAGGCGACGAAATCATTGCCATAGACGGAGAGAAGGTCTCTCGCTGGGAAGAGTTAACCAAAACTATCCAGGGTAGCAAGGGAGAGGAACTATTAATCAAGGTTAAAAGAGACGACAGATATTATGAAGCACGAATCAAAGCAAAACTCTCTGTTCACAAGAATCTCTTTGGTGAGGAAATAGAAACTTACAAAATCGGTGTAAGTCCATCAGGAAAATTTATTACCGAGAAATATAATCCCTTTACGGCCGTGCTGAAAGGATTCCAACAAACGTGGTGGTGGATTAAATTAACGGGTGTAACTATTGTCAAACTCATTCAAAGAACCGTCCCCGTGAACACCCTGGGTGGGCCGATTCTAATAATCCAGATGGCCGGCCAACAGGCTCAGGCAGGACTGAATAACTATCTCTTATTTATGGCGATAATAAGTATCAATTTAGGCATAATAAACCTCTTTCCTATCCCTATTCTTGACGGTGGACACCTTTTCTTCTTCCTCTTGGAGGCCATCATGGGAAAACCAATAAGCATCAAAAAGAGGGAGGCTGCCCACCAAGTTGGCTTATTTATTATAATTCTATTGATAGCCTTTGTATTTTACAATGATTTGAACCGGATATTCACAAAGTAGGTCATCCTGAAAAATGAAAAATTTCCTTTGGAGCAAACATCAGCAGGGTTTTTGGGGTGCCCCAAAAACCCTGCTCCAGGTAGCGGAAAAGGGAAGGTATCGACTTTGAAGGTATTGGCCATAGAAACTGCAACCATGGCGGGGAGTGTGGCCTTGGTAGACGGTGAGGAGCTTGTTTCGGAGTATCTGCTGAATATCGAAGCTACCCATTCCGAAAGACTGCTTCTGGCCATTGATTGTGTGACACGAGACTCAAAGATTCCAATAGGTGAAGTTGACGGGTTTGCAATCTCCCTTGGCCCCGGTTCCTTTACGGGGCTTCGAATAGGAACGACCACCATTAAGGGGCTGGCCTTCGCAACCAACAAACCCGTCGTAGGTATTCCGACTCTCGACGCTCTCGCCGAAAATCTTCCCTTTACCGATTATCTCGTGTGTCCATTACTGGATGCAAGAAAGAAAGAAGTCTATACCGCCCTGTATAAACGGGATGCAGAAAATAAGCTTAGAAAACTCACGTCGGATTTGGCACTGAGCCCCGTGGATCTGCTCAAGAGGATTAGAGAAAAGGTTGTCTTTCTCGGTGATGGTGTAAAAGTCTATCATAAGCTGATAAAAGAGGAACTCGGAGATCTGGCTCTCTTTTCCCCGTTAAATCTCATGGTTCCTCGAGCAGCAAATGTGGCAAGACTGAGTCTAGAGAAATTCAAAAAGAACAGCACTTTGGATTTACGGACGTTCACTCCCTACTATGTCCGTCGCTCAGAGGCCGAGGAGAAATTCAGGGAGCAAATAAAGAATTGACAAGTCAAGCCTGGTATGATAAGGCTCTCAGCAGTTCACCCTGAAAAATGAAGAATTTGCTTTGGAGCGAACCTGAGCAGGATTTTCGGGGAAACCGCCAGAGGCGGATCGAAAAACCTGTTTTAGAAAGTGGAAAAGGGAATTTTTGAGGACGAACTAAGTGAGGAAAGGAAGGCAATGGGCTAGGGGGTAACAGTATGTTGTCGTCAATCCCGAAACATAAGCCTAAAAAATACAGTAGGGAAAAGGGTTATGAGCCCATTGCCTTTGGGATGTATTAGAACTAAAGCACTTGTTGGATATCCCGAAAGCCATGGGCGGTGAGAACGTCTCATGGCTTTCTTATTTTAGCCCTGCAAAGGCTTGAATTTCACATCTCATACTTTTGCAGAGTCTAGCCTGACCCCCGTGAGTTGCACAGATCACAGTGATGTAATTAGAGCACTTTCACAGGGGTTTCGGGTTAACGCTACCATAGTTTCAAGTTCACAAGGAGGCCGGTAACCAAGAGTAGGACAGGCGTCTCGCCTGTCAGAATGTTTATGGAGACGTCATCTACCGAATTCCAAACTTTCGGCAGGCTATTAATTTACTATGTTCACATGGCGATAAACCCTGTAGAAACAGCGCCTAAGATAATGCACAGCATCAAGAGTTTTACCACACATGAGATTAATAAGTTCTCAAATAGAAAAGACAGCTTATGGCAGGATGAATATTCTGATCGGGTTAGAAGAAATCAAAGGGGGTTTTTGGAAGAGATTAACGATAGTACACATAATTTGGTCAAGGCAGATTTATCAGAAGGATATGAAGATGACAAGTGGGCACACATAAGAAAGTAGATGAACGATGATTCATAGACAGGGAAGACGCCTGTCCTACTATAAGGGGGAGGCACGCTTATTTGGAGTAACATATTGAAGAATAAAGAGTTCCAACCATTTTGCCTAAAAACCCTTGACAATACGAATGACAAATGAAGGAGGAGACAATGAAAGTAAGACGCAAAATCATAGAAATAGATGAAGAAAAGTGTGATGGCTGTGGACAATGTGTTCCCTCCTGCGCAG
>JBDRGH010000146.1:0-2172 GCA_043818015.1 Pseudomonadota bacterium | reverse complement strand
GTTTGGCCCCCCACTCGGCATTGACCAACCTTCCAGCATCAAAATATACATGGACAGTATCATCGGGGACTTTGACCGTTAGGATACCGGTTCTTCGCTGAATAGTTATGAGCTTGAAAAGATCGCCCGGGCTAAACTCTTCTAGAGTTCCCTCTCTTAACTGAACGTCATAAGTCCCGATCAGGCCATTTGCCAGGCCCATGGAGTTGCTTAACCTGAAAAATTCGTGTAAAACCGGCTCCCTTAGATCGGCATCAACGAGGAGTACGTTCTTCCCTGACTGGGCCATTACAATCCCCAGGTTGGCCAAGGTGGTGGACTTCCCTTCTTCAGCACCGCTACTGGTTACCAGGATTGTCTTCAGCGGCCGTTCTACGTTTGAGTATTTTATATTTGTATCGAGGGTGCGATAGGCCTCTGTAATAGGGGACGTAACATATTTTTCGGCTACCAGGTCTTCGTGGTTAGATTTCACGTGGGTTCTCCGCTATTTTCAAAACTATATTTCTGACTGAGTAAACAATAGGTCTCGAAATGTTCTTGCTCCATCTTCTTTCATTCTGGTTTTTGACTTCTTATTCCCTGATCTTCGGGATCACCTTTCAGATACATGCCGAACTGTCACACTGATTTCACTTGCTCTTATAATGGGGGATCAGGCCCAATGTAGGAAGGTTCAGGTATCTTTCTACCTCGTCAGGGGTCTTAATGGTATTGTCGAGATACTCGAAAAAGAATGCCAGTCCCACTCCCAACGTGAGTCCGGTAATGATTGCGAGCAGGATATTGAGAGTCTTTCTCGGCTTAACAGGTCGATCCGGGATTCTCGGTGCATCTACAACCATGATATTAGAGGCTTTCAACTCTTCGGTAATCCCGGTCTCCTTAGCCCTTGTAAGGAGACTCTCATAGAGGATACGGTTCGTCTCCACATCCCTCTTCAATACGTTGTAATGGATCTCCTTTTCATTCAACCCCGACGCTATCCGTTTTTGATCCTCAAGGGCCCTTGCAATGGATTCTTCTTTTGCTCTCGATACCTCGTATTCCACCTTGATGCTTCTGGCGATATTCGTCACCTCCTGGGCAATCTTGTTCTTCATCTCGGATATCTCAGATTTCATTCTGATCATCTTTGGGTGGTCGGGGCCAAACTTCTGGGAGAGATCGGAGTATCTTCCTTGTAATTTCACGTACTCGGTTTTTAGCTGTTGGATGAGATAATTGTTCACTACAGCGGGCAGAGATTCAATCATGAGAGGATCCTTTGACAGCTTTCTTAACTCATTATACAGATTCTCCATCCCCATTCTCTTGGTTTTGGCGGTAGTGAGAGCGGTATTGAGGTTATTGAGCTCCTGGATAATAATGTTGTGCCTTTCCTCAAAGTCTATGGAAACGAGGTTGTTCTTTTCCCTGTACCTCTGGAGGGCCTGCTCAGATTCTTCCAGCTTGATTTTCGTCTCCCTTATCCGGCTATTAATCCAGGTCAGGGCTTCCCTGGAGGCGTTAAGCTTTCTCTCCAGATTCTGTTCAATGTAGAGCTTGGCGTGCGTATGAACGATCCTGGTAATAAGTTCAGGATCATGCCCCTCAAAACTTATATTTACCAGACGGCTATTTCTAACAGGTCCTACTCTGAGTTTCTGCAAATAGGCCTCAATCAAATAATTTACTTCCCTGTCCTGGGATATACGGGCTTCTCTGGTTTTTTGAGAAGAAATGGACTCAACACCCGTTTTTACCCATGAGGTAACTATGGCCTTTAGGTTGAATGCGAACTCTTCGCTCTTGGGCTTGAACTCTATAGAGTCTGCGAGGTTGAGGGTCTCTATCACCAGGACAGCCAACGATTTGCTCTTTAGCATCTCATACTGAGTTTGGTAATAATCGAGATTAGAAGCGTTGACGGCAAGAACCTCTTCAATATTAACGATACGGGGAGACTCGCGCTCTATCAGCAACTGGGCAGTAGCCTCGAAAACCGGCACCATCCTGAACGAACCTATAGCAACCGTGGCAACCAGAACCACGAAGACAGTAATAATAACCCACCTTCGCTTAAGGATAACTGCCACATAGTCTCGAATGTCGGGACTTTCTCTGGATTCCATGGGTTTAGCTGACTTCCTCCTCATTCATATAAGAGAGCTTTGAAAAACTATCCCTGAG
>JBDRGH010000145.1:0-3907 GCA_043818015.1 Pseudomonadota bacterium | reverse complement strand
CAGGGACGTAGCGAAAGATGGAGAACACATTAAGACTGTCGGAGTAGCCAGTGTAGCCATTCTTAGTACCCGTTCTACCCCCGCCTCAGCACCGATCTCCAAAGGAAGGCATCCCATATGCCGGAGCGGGTTAGTCCATATCCCCCCGCTTGTGCTTATCCCTCCGCTTATGGGAAAAGCATAGAGTATTCTGTCACCGGGCCTGAAGCCTATAAGCCAGTATACGCGGCACATACCTTCAATAAGGGTATCGAGGTCCTGCTTGGTGAATGAATAACTGAAGGTAGGAAGCCCTGTTGTCCCGCTGGTGGCGTTTGCTGCTATGACCTTTTCAGGGGCAGTGCAAAGATGCATCCCGAAAGGGTGTCCAAACCTTTCCATGGATTCCTGCTGACCCGCCCTCTCATCCTCTTTGTCCATGAGAACCGGCAGTTTGCGGAAATCCTCCCAGCTATTGATGTCCTCCGGCTTGAACCCCACCTTGTCGAACTTCTTTTTGTAGTATTCAGAATGGCTGTAGCAGTACTTTAACTGGGTGCCCAATCTTTCCAGCCTTATCCTCTCCAGTTCTTCGCGAGAGATGGTCTCCATTTTTTCATTCCATAGATCTTTAGACATAGGAAAAAACCTCCTTTACTTCTTCAGTGATTCCGGTAAGCTCTTTTGCCTGACTAGCAGAGCTGTTATCTCCACCCCCTTCATCCCTTTTGACCTCGAAGCTTACGCACGTAGTTTTCCTTTAACTTATACCTTTGAACCCTGCCTGAGCCAGTCTTCGGCAAGCTTTCGACAAAATCTATGGATCGAGGAACAGCATAGTCGGGGAGGTTTTCCTGACAAAGTGCAATAACCTCGTCTTCAGTGATATCCCCATTCCTTTTCACTATTACTGCTGCAACTGCATCCCCCAGCTCTTCATCTGGTACACCTATTACTGCCACCTCGAGAACCTGTGGGTGCTGCAAGATGATTTCCTCTATTTCCAGGGGTAGAACCATCTTTCCTTGAGTGGTAATGCTGTCTTTCTTTCTACCCACAAGGAAAATATATCCGTCTTCATCTACCGTGGCTAGATCCCCTGTATAGATATAGCCATCCCTTATCGTCTGCTCTGTCGCTTGAGGAGCATTCCAATAGCCTTTCATGAGACTGTCCGCCTTAGCGATAACCTCACCAACCTCGCCTGGTTGAACGTTTTCTCCCTGGTCATTTATCACTCTTGCCTCAACACACAATCCCTCCCTTCCACAGGACCTTACTCGCTTTACTTTCTCCGGATGCCCCTCAAAGACAAAATCCTCAGGAGGGAGCATGGAGATGAGCCCTATCTCACTGAGACCATAGCCTAATAGAAAGATGCGCCCAAATAACTGTATTGCTTTTTGCCACACTTCCGGAGGGAAGTATCCATAGGCAAATATATTGCGCACGCTCGAGTAGTCGTACTTACCCAAATCACGGTTGTCAATGATAGGTTGAAAGAAAGCCGTACCCGTGAGAATGTTCGTTACACGCTCTCTTTGAATAATCTCGAGAAGACCCTGGGGTGCAAGGTCAGCTGGAATAACCAACGTACAACCTGTATAGAAGGCAGGGATTGATATGCGAGCAATCAAATACCCCCAGAATAGCGGAGCAGCAACCAGGAAAACATTTCCTGCCCGAACATCGTAATTCACAGCATCCAAATCCATAAGGGCTGTCGAAAACAGGCTTTTATAGGTATGCATTACTTGTTTCGGCAGACCAGTTGTTCCACTCGTATTGGCAAAGTAAAGCAAATCGTCTTCACTGATTTCAACCGCTGGCTCCTCCGGGGAAGATGACAAAATAAGGCTGTCGTAGCTTTTAAAGCCTTCCCCGGCTGTTCCAAACACGATAAACTCTTTTACACTCTCAAGCTGAGGGCGCAGAGATTCGATCATCCCCTTATATTTGTGGTTACACACCACTGCACGAGCCTTACCATTGCAGATAATGTGGGAAAGATCCCTCTCGGATATATGTGGATTGAGAACAGATGACACTATTCCGGTCTTTACACCTGCCCAAAATATCTCTATATGCTGAATGCAGTCATCAGCAACTATAGCTATCAAATCGCCCTTCCTCAATCCCAAATTGATCAGGGCATTTGAAAGTCTATTAAGACGGGCATTAAATTCCTTGTAGGTATACCTTGTATCTTCGAAAATCACCGCTGTCTTATCAGGATACCTTCTCGCGTTGCTCTTGAAGATGTCTTTTAGCATGATTTTCCCTCCTAAGGTTATTTACAGTATTGTCAAGAGTTCTCAGGCAGAATGCTTAAAACTCTTTATTTTCTAATATCTTACTCTAAATAAGCGTACCTGTCCTACTGATTGATTGCTATCTTTCATGTCATATTCTCTGTTTTTCATGATACTTTGGACATTACCGCAGAGGAGTTCACCTGTTAGTAACAGGAACCATCCAGTCAGTTAGAGGAGCCATAATCTTCTTATCCGGAACAGCCTTATAAATCCGGCAATAATCTGCCGCTATGTGGTCATCAGGACCCAATGCAACCGGACCACAAATCCCCTCGGTATCAAGCTTTTTGATACTCTCCAAAGCATCAACGAATGCTTCAATAGTCAGATCCTTGCCCGCACGTCTAAGACCCTCAGCCCAGAGAAGGGAAGAGATCCAACCCTGTATGGTAGCCCGGCTTCGATGCGGCGAAGAACGGGGATTATCCTTTAGGACCAGATTCCTTAAATTATCCATACCCGGACTTTCGTGATGCCAGGAGTTAAAAGAGTGCACACCCATGTAATTCTCCACCGGAAACGGTAAACTACGCAGGACATCGTCTTCACAGGTGTAATGGTTACCCAAAAATGTACCGTTATATCCAAACTTGTGTGCTGTCTTGATAACACTAACGGCAAATTCCCCAGCCAATGGAATAATTACATAGTCCGCATTAGATTTCTTCAGATTGAGTACCTGGGACGTGGGATCCAGATTCATAAGAGATAGCGTCTCCACATCAACAATCTTCAATCCATAGAGTTTTGCCCGCTCCTCCGCTGCTCGAAAGCAAAACTTTCCATATTCAACATCTAAATAAACTACGGCAATCCGCGGCTCCTTAAGCTTCAATACATTCATCAAATAATCGAACATGACATTTATCTGGTCTTCGTAAGGTGTTGCCGCGATGAAGATGTACCTTTGGGTCGGTTGAACTACCGTTTTTGCCATGGATATACCAATACACGGTACCCTCAATTTTTGTATCTGCCTTTCTAACATCTTAACCTGCCCTGTTCCATCGGGACCAAAAAGGGTGAAAACTTTGTCCTTATAAATCAGTTTCCTAAAGGTAGCCGCAGAAAGGGGCATGGAATAACGCGTATCTTCAAGTATAAATTTTATCTTCCTTCCGTGAATACCCCCCCCCTGGTCATTGATGTTTCTATAGTAGCTTCTTATCCCATCCACCCAATCCGCAAATTGCTCGGCAGCCACCCCGGTCATACTCGCCTGGATCCCTATTGTGACAGTGTCATTCGTGATACCCCTTACTTCTTTGGAATATGCACATTCACCTCCCAAAATGAACGCCACGGCAAACGACAGAAGAAATATAACTGCCACATTACACCACCGAACGAAACTCTCTCGTCTCATCGTAACACCCCCATTCTCATAAGTAGATTAAGAGTTTCCCGACTTTCTCGTGAAGTATTCTTGAAAC
Source organism: Pseudomonadota bacterium (assembly GCA_043818015.1). GTDB lineage: Bacteria > Desulfobacterota > UBA8473 > UBA8473 > UBA8473 > JBDRGH01. The sequence continues at coordinate 180 of JBDRGH010000145.1, read as the reverse complement.
ACCATGATTTCATTACTAATCTGGCATTATTTAAGTGAGCCCCTTTATCCCTTCGCTCAGTGCTTCCGCAGTGACCCTTTCGGGGCTCGCAGGTGGGGAATACTTTCCCCTTCCAGCCTCTTCGGGCTGGCTTTCCCCTTCCTGCTCACCCTCGACCTGTCTGCGTGCAACGCACAGGCA